>CBDUYZ010000266.1:0-3983 GCA_965371575.1 uncultured bacterium | reverse complement strand
GCCAATGTGGGAACCGATACCGTGAGCCTGACCAAACGCAAGGGCCAGACGGTGACCTACACCCGGCGTGGCAAACTGTTCTTTTCCAACCAGGGCCGGGAGTACCACCTGGAGGTGTTCGGGCCGACAGACACCACCGAGGGCGATTTCCTGTGGCTGCCATTCTACGACGAAACCAGTGGGAAAGATACCTACGGCGGTGGGCGCTATCTGGACGTGAAAATCGATTCCGAGGGCATGGTGGACCTGGATTTCAACTACGCCTACAACCCTTTGTGCGACTACAATCCGGATCGGTACAATTGCACCTTGCCGCCGGTGGCCAACAAGCTGAGTTTCGCGGTGGAGGCGGGGGAAAAATCCTTCCATACGGCCAACTGAAATGGAGATTCTGCAGCAGATCGGCCTGTGGTCCTGGTTCTTCCTGTGGTCCCTGCTGCTGATCGCCGCCTCGCTATTCGTCTATCTCGGGCTTGGGGGCACCTTCATCATCATCGGCCTGGCGTTGACCCACGCCCTGGTCACCGGGTTCGATCCCATCTCCTGGAAGCTGCTGGCCATCCTGCTGGGATTGGCCCTGCTCGGTGAAGGTATCGAGTTCATGGTGGGCACCTTCTACGTGGCGAAGAAGGGAGCCTCGAAAGCCGGGGTGATCGGTGCGTTCACCGGTGGTCTGGCCGGCGCGGCGGCCGGCAACGCCCTCCTGCCCGTGGCCGGGGCCATCCTGGGGAGTTTTCTGGGGGCCTTTGGCGGGGCGGTCCTGGGTGAGTACTACAACCGTGAAAAACTCGAACCCAGCCTGCGCATCGGGGGCCATGCTTTTCTCGGCCGCCTGCTGGCCATCCTGATCAAACACTTCATCGCCCTGGTGATGGTTTTTCTCATTCTCCGCGTCACCGCGCCGGTTTCCTGAAGCGGAATTGCGCCCGAGTCCGGGTCGGGCTGTTCCTTGGAACCGGGAATTACTAGATTGAAGGACAGGGGAGCCGCCATGACCAAGTTCAGCATTCACCCCACCGTCACGGGTTTCATGACGGTTGTGATTTTGATGGGCATGTGCGCCTCGCCGTCTCCGGCGGTGGAGGTCACTGCGGGCTGGACCCACGCCGACGTAGGGCTGATGAACGAGGGTGACGGCCTGTTCTTGGGTGTCGGTAACGATATTCCCATGGTCAGCAGTGTCTTCGATGCCTCGTATGCCCTGGAGTACGTCCAGAAGGTGGGCAGCCAGCCGACCTTCTTTTCCGATCCGGTGGACGGATTCACGGTCACCGACGCCGAAGTCACCCTGCACTGCTTGCAGCCTTCACTGTTCCTGGGCGCCCGGGTGCCCGGCCTCGGTTTCGTGCCCCGCATCTATGTGGGAGGCTCGATCGTCCTGAAGGTTGCGGAAACCTGGTCGGATTTTCCGGGCGAGGCTTCCCAAGAATGGGCCTACAAGAACACCGATATCGTGGGGCACGTGGGAGTGTCCCTGGGTGTGGGGCCGGTCAAGGTCGATTTTCGCTACACGCAGGGTTTCATCGGCCAGCTTCTGGGTGACAATACGCTGCCCTTGACCGCCAAGGCCGAGGTACCCCTGGAGGGCACGGATGTCCCCGAAATCGGGGCAAAGCTCACCCACTACCAATTCGGGGCGGGATTCACGTTTTAGTGATCAGTCCTTGATCAGCAGCATCGCGCCCAGCACCGCCAACAGGATGCTGACCAGGCGACGGAAGACCTCTTCGGAAATCTTGATGTGCAGCCGATGGCCCAGCCAGGCTCCGAACAGGGCCGCAGGCAACACCGCCAGGGTGGACCACAGGCGAGGAGCGGTGATCAGCCCGCCCACGGCGTAGCTGGGCACGCGGACGAAGGTCATCAGCAGGAAGATGGTCATCAGGTTGCCGCGGAAGGCGGCTTTGCTGGCGGTGCTCAGGTGATACCAGATGATCAGGGGCGGTCCGCCGGTGCCGAACAGGCCGGTCAACAGGCCGGACAGAAAACCGGTGGGAGGGGCGGTCCAGGCCGGAGGGTGGAGTCGCCCGCCAGCCGGCAGGCGCACGAAGACCAGCCCCACCGCCACCAGGAACCAGCCCAGGATCGTCAGGATCAGCTGGGGATCTCCGCCGCGCAGGATCCAGGCCCCGAGGGGAATGCCGACGGCGATGCCCGTGCCCAGCCCCATGATGGGCCGCCAGTGGATCTCCTTCCGGGATTGTACCACCACCAGGATCTCCGCCGGCAGATTGACCAGCAGCAACATTACCACCACGTCCTTGATCTCGGGGAAGACAAGGGCCAGGCTGCCGACGGCGATCAACCCCGCCCCGAATCCGAACAACACGTAGACGAGCTGGGCGATCACGAGGATCGCGCAGGCGACGGCGAATTCGTAGGGGGACTGGAAAATGGTGACGGGCAAGAAATCTCCGGTCGGAATGCGGCACGGGACCGTCCGGGTGGTGCATCGGTTCGACGCATTATCCCCGGGACGGCCCCGGTTGGCAACCGCCAGCTATTCGGCGGCCTGCAGGTCGGCGGCCTTGCGGATCATGTCAGCCAGGTCGCGGACCACCGGATCGCCCGGCATTTCGGCGGCCAGGCCGTCGGCCACCGGCACCAGATCGGCCAGCCGGCTCTCCTTGGCCCAGTAGCTGCCGCGCAGAATCTCCGCGAATTCGGCGGCCACCGTCTGTGCCCGCATCCAGACCGTGCCGGAGGCGAAGTCGCCGGCGAACTGGTTGAGCAGGAGGGTCTGTGCGATTTCCTCGACCTGACCGGCCCGGGCGGTGTCGTGGGTCGGCGCCTCGTAACGCAGCCGAACCGTGCAGACCCGAATGGCGGGTCCCTCCCGGGCAGCTTCGCCGGTAGCCGAACCCGTGGCTCCGCCGGGAGGATGGGCCAGCTTCAGCTCGTACAGAGCCGTCACCTGGTGGCCCGCGCCGACCTCACCGGCGTCGACGGCGTCGTTGCGGAAGTCGCGATCAGCCACGTCGCGGTTCTCGTAACCCAGCAGACGCCAGCGCTTGACCACGCGCGTGTCGAACTCGACCTGCACCTTCACTTCGCGGGCGATGGTCTGCAGCAGCCCGGTCAGGTTTTCGCGGAAAATCCGCTCGGCCTCTTCTTGCCGGTCCACGTAGTAGTAGTTGCCGTCGCCCTTGTCGGCGAGCTTTTCCATGAGGACGTCGTTGAAGTTACCCATGCCGAACCCGATGGTCGAAATGGTGATGCCCTCGTCGGAAGCCGTGCGCACCAGGGAAAGGATCTCTTCCGCCTCGGTGCTGCCGCCGTTGTTGGCCACGCCGTCCGAACAAAGGATCAACCGGTTGACCTTGGCGGGTTCGTAGTATTTCCGGGCCAGGCCGTAGGCCAGTTCGAGACCCTCGTGAACGTTGGTGCTGCCGTTGCTGACCAGGCCGTCGATGGCCTGCATGATCACTTCGCGACGGCTGATGTCCGTGGGTTCGAGCCTGACCTCGCCCCGTGAGCCGTAGACCACCAGGCCGACCCGGTCGCCTTCACCCAGTTCGTCCAGCAGGATATGGAGGGATCGCTTGACCGCGCCCAGCCGGTTTTCGCGGTTCATGCTGCCGGAAATATCGATGACGAAGATCAGGTTGGCGGCCTTGCGGTCCTCGTTCTTCACCGTCTTGCCAACCACGCCGATCCGCAGCATATGGTAGCCGTCGCCGAAGCGGGAGACGGCGCCGTCGCTGTGGATGCGGAACACGTCGTCGGTGTGCCGCGGCCAGCCGGGATCAAACATGTTGACGAATTCCTCGACCCGGATCGCGTCCTTGGGCGGCAGCATGCCGCGGCTCAGGTAATTGCGGGCCATGGTCCACGAGGCGTTGTCCACGTCCACCGCGAAGGTGGACAGGGAGTCGTCCTCGGTGGCGATGAACGGATTGACGCCGGTGTGGTCGAAGTACATCAGCTCGACCTGGGCCCCGTTGGGGGGCTTGGTTCCGCCGGTCACCGAACCGCTATCCCAG
>CBDUYZ010000265.1:0-4024 GCA_965371575.1 uncultured bacterium | reverse complement strand
GCCAGTTGAAGATCTGCCAGGTCAGCGACCGGATCGACAATATCCTGAACGTCACTCAATTGAAGCTGGTCTTCGAGACCTTCGAGAAATGTGAGGATGCCCTGGCCTCCTTCGACCAGGTGTAATTCTTGGCGTCCGATCATACACCACAGCCGGCCGAAGCCGGGCGCAACGTAGCCGAAAGCGATGTCGTGGAGCAATTCCGCAATCCCGCCCTGACTGTCGATGGCGTGGTCCTGTTGCGCCAGGCCGAGGGGGTGTTGGGAGATCATTTTTCAGTGCTGCTGATCGAACGGGGCCGGGACCCCTTCAAGGGGCGACACGCCCTGCCCGGCGGGTTCGTGGAGTACGGGGAGGACATTGAGGCGGCCATCCAACGGGAGATCGAGGAGGAGACCGGGTTGACCGGTCTTCCCTTCCGCCAGTTCCGGACCTTCGGCAAACCGGGCCGGGATCCTCGCGGGCACACGGTGTCGGTGGTCTATGTCGCGGTTCTCATCGGGGAGGCCCCCAAGGTCACCGGGGGCGATGACGCGGCCAGCGCCGGCTGGTTTCCCGTCAAGAGGCTGCCTGATCTGGCCTTCGACCACGCCCACATTCTCGGCCAGGTGCTTGACACCCTCAAACATTCATAGCCCGGATTACTCATGAATCACGTACTGCGGTTGCGTATGATTAGATTTGACAGCACCGGCAACGACAGCCGGGCTAACCCCCGTGCTGAATGGTCCTGCACACAAGGAGTTGAAAGTGAGTAACAAGCTCAATCCCGAAATCGTCATGACGGCCCTCAAGGACGTCAAGGTGCCCGGCACGCGGGTGGACGTGGTATCGATCAACCTGATCGGGGAGGTCAAGGTCACCGGCGGCGAAGTCGTCGTGACCATCGTCAAGACCAGCGAGAAGGACGAGACCATCGCCACGGTGCGGGAAGGCGTGATCCAGGCGGTTTCCGGGCTGCCCGGAGTACTTTCGGTGCAGGTGGCGGTGGATGACCGGTCGCGGCCGAAGGCTGCGCCCACCGGTCCCCACGGGCAATCGTCCGACCCTTTCGCCGACCGGAAAAAGCTGCCGGGAGTGGAAAAGGTCGTGGCCGTGGCGAGCGCCAAGGGAGGCGTCGGCAAATCTTCCTTGGCGGTGAACCTGGCCCTGGCCCTGTCTGCCCGGGGACACAAGGTCGGCCTGCTCGACGCCGATGTCTACGGGCCGAGCGTGCCTACCATGCTGGGCCTTCAGGAGAGGCCGGAAGTCACCGAGGACAAGAAGATTCATCCCGTCAAATCCCACGGCCTGCAGGTCATCAGCATGGGCCTTCTGTTGCCGCCGGATCAACCGGTGATCTGGCGCGGCCCGCTGGTCTTTTCCGCCGTCAAACAGTTCCTGAAAGACGTGCAGTGGAGCGATCTGGAATATCTGATCGTGGATCTGCCCCCGGGGACAGGCGACGCCCAGCTTACCCTCATCCAGCAGGTTCCCTTGTCCGGCGTGGTCATGATCACCACACCCCAGGAGGTGGCGCTGGCGGATGTGCGGCGCAGCATCGTGATGTTCCGTGAGACAGATGTTCCGGTGCTGGGCATAGTGGAGAACATGAGCTATTTCGTGTGTCCGGAAAGCGATAAGAAGAACTACATCTTCGGTCAAGGCGGCGGCGCCAAAGTGGCCGCGCAGTTCAGCCTTCCTCTGCTGGGGGAAATCCCCATCGATACGATCATCAGGGAGGGAGGAGATACCGGCAAACCGGCGGTGCTGGTCGAGGGCAGTGCGGCGCGGGAGGCGTTTCTGCGACTGGCCGGCAAGGTTTCCGAACTGGCTGTTTCTACCGGGGATAACGCCGGGTAGCCGGCCCGGGTCCCCTTTCTGGACACCGGGCCGTCCGTCCGTTACTTTCGCTCCATGAAATTAGTGGATTACACGACTCCCGGCGGATTTCTGCCCAGATTGGATAGCCCGAGCGTCGCCGAGGCCGTCGCCCGTCTGGTGGACCGCCTCTTGGCAGGCGGCGACGCCGGTTCGACGGCTGACTTGGTGCGTGAAGTGATGCGCCGGGAAAATGAGGGCAGCACGGCCATCGGCGGTGGCCTGGTCATTCCCCACGCCCGGTTCGGCGGGGTACGCGAGGTTCGCATCGCAGTGGCCACCTTGGCTGATCCGGTGGATATTCCCTCGGAGGACGGTCAGCCGGTGGACATCGTGATCCTGTTGGTCGGTCCCGAAGGCGATCCCCGCCAGATGCTGCGTGTTCTGGCCCGTCTGGCCCGCTTGGTCCGGCAGAAATCCTTTCTTCAGGGCCTGCGCGAGGCCGCTACTCCCGACGACCTGGAGGCCGCTTTCGCCAAGGTCGGCGAATCCCCAGCCTGATCAGCCAATATTTCAAGTTTTCAGCAATTTAATTTTCAATTTCATAGTTGTTTTCTTTATAACTTGGACTTGAATGCCGCCCGCCTCCGCTGTATTGTCCCTCTCCCGACTATAAAATTTCTCTCTCCGGATCCCTTGAAGGGAGCGCCTCGATGTCCAGTTTGCGTAGGGAATCCCCCCGGGCCGTAACGTGGTTGATCTTTTCTCTGCTGTCGGTGGGTGTTATCGCCTCGTCGGCCTTGGCCGCTCCGGCAGACCACCTGATCATCAGCGAAGTCGTGGTCAAGACCCAAGCACCGGTCAGCACCAACGGCAGCCCATTCATCGAGATCGTCAATCCCACCGGGTCGCCCATTCCCATGGATGAGGTCTATCTCACCAACGGCGCGACGGCTCCGGCGACCTACTACTACAACATCGCCCTGCTGGATCCGGCCACGGCCGATCCCGGCGGCGGCAACGGCGGCGATTTCCACGGGAAATTCCCTACCGGTTTCGTGTTGGCGGCCGGGGGCAGCATCGCCATCGCCTTGAACGGGAACGTCGAGTACCAGGAAGCCTATGGCCGCAATCCTGACTTCGAGCTGTTCGAGGATGGGACGGTTCCCGACAACGTGCCGGAACTTGTGGAAGCGTTTCCGGGCGCGATCAACGCCGGCCTGGGCGGCGGCAGCAACGTACCTGTTCTTTCCGACGTCGCCGGAAGCTTGATCCTCTACTCCTGGGGCGGCGCCACTGATCTCGTCCAGGATCTGGACTACCTCATATGGGGCGTCGACAACGACGTGCGGGTCGACAAATCCGGTGTTTCCATCGGCAGCGGGACCTACCTCGCGGACACCCCGGAGGCGTCCCAGGAAGCCGCCGCCTCGACCGGACCGACCTTCGGCAGCGCCATGCGCCGGGTGGATACCGACGAGGGCACGGAAGTCACCACCGGCGGCAACGGCATCACCGGTGACGACGAAACCAGCGAGAATCTGGCGACGACGTTCCCTACGGTCGTCGGCCATGAACCGCCCACGGGCAACCCGCTCTTCGTGGTCGCTCCCATCTTCACCGCGGCGGGGATCGACCCTGTCGCGCCGTATGCCGGACAGGACGTGACCCTTTCGGTGACCATCGTGGACCAGGACGAGGTGACTGAAGCCAGCTTCCGCTACACCGTCGACGGAGGCGCCGAGCAGACCGTGGCCGGCGCCAACATAGGTCCCGGCGAGTGGACCGCCACGGTGCCGGGCCAGGTCGAGGGCGCGGTGATCGCCTGGTACTGCGTGGCGACCAACACCGAGCCCGCTTCGGCCGTATATCCCGCCGGCTCGCCCAATTTCGCGACCGCCTGGACGGTAGCTGCGGATCCTGATCCGGGCACCGGACCGGCCAAACTGCTGCTGACGGAGATCAGCACGACGGGAACCGAGCAGGAATTCATCGAGATCTACAATCCGGGCGCCGAGGCGGTGGACCTCAGCGACTACTACCTGACCGACGCCAACTACGCTGCTGCGAACCAGTTCTACTGGCAGATCGCCGAGGGCAACCCCTCCCAGGCGACCGTCGGCGGCGGGGCCTACAATGATTTCCATGCGCGGTTTCCCGACGGTTATTCCATAGCGGCCGGCGACACCATCGTGATCACCGTGCCCGGCAGCGAAACGTTCTT
>CBDUYZ010000264.1:0-4042 GCA_965371575.1 uncultured bacterium | reverse complement strand
AAGGCGACGGTCTGCAAAATCGTTACCCCCGGTTCGACTCCGGGTGCCGCCTCCATTCCCACCTGATTTCCGGCCCGTGGCCGGCTGTTTCCCAGTACCTCGGGATTGACACTTCGTCTCCAACTGCCCATTATCCCTGTCACCAGTTACTTTCCGTGCCGGGATGGCGAAATTTGGTAGACGCAAGGGACTTAAAATCCCTCGGAGCGTTGCTCCGTGCCGGTTCGATTCCGGCTCCCGGCACCATGAACAATCCGGAACATCACTGAACGGCATTCCATCTTCATGGGGGTCGCCTTGCGTCTGGCCTTCCTTTCCATCGGGCGGCATATCCACACCGAGCGGTGGATCCGCTGGTTCAGTGGGCGTGGGCACGAGTGTCATTTGTTGACCGTCCAACCGGGCCCCGTGGCGGACGTCACGGTTCACGACATTGCTTCCTCCTTCGGCCCCAAGCCCCTGCGCTATGCCCTGTCCCTGGTCAAGGTGCGTCGGATCCTGAAAAGGATCAGGCCCGACCTTTTGAACACCCATTTCCTGACCGGTTACGGTTACTGGGGTCGGTTCAGCGGTTTCCATCCCAACGTCTTGACGGTCTGGGGCGACGACATCTATGTCACACCTTTCGAAAACTGGTTGAAGAACCGTTTGGCGTGCCTGGCCCTGGCCGATTGCGATGCGGTGACGGGGGACTCCCTGGACATCCTGTCACTGGCTGCTTGTCTAGGTGCTGACCCGGACCGCAGCTTTCGTGTCCTGTGGGGCGTGGACTTCGAGCTCTTCCAGCCCGGTCCCGATCTTGACTGGCGACGGAGTCAGGGATTTCAGGATGACGATCTGCTTTATTTTTCCCCGCGCAGCTACACCCAGCCCTATTACAATATCGACATGGTGATAGAGGCTGCGGCGCTGGTGAAGAATCGTGAGCCCCGCGCCCGTTTTCTGTTTTCCGGCTACGAAGGGGATCCGGGGCCTTTCCGACGCCGTGCAGTGGAGGCGGGGATCGAGGGTGTGATGGCCATGGTGGGTCGGCTGTCCCACCGCGAATTCGCCACCGCCTTGAAATCGTGCGATGTGTTTATCTCCGTACCTTCGGTCGACGCCACGGCGGTAAGCCTGCTGGAAGCCATGGCCTGCGCCCGCGGCATCATCATATCCAGCCTGCCGTCTTCCCTGGAGTGGATCCGGGACGGCGTCTCCGGGCTGGTGGTTCCGCCGCGCGACCCTCACGCACTGGCGGACGCCATGCTACGGTATGTCCGGGACCCGGAATTCCTTGGCTCCGCGGGACAGGCGGCCCTGGCGACGGCCCGACAGGTAGCGGGTTTCCAGACGAACATGGAGTACGTAGGGGCCATCTTTGAACATCTCGTGCATGGCGGTCCACTTCCTGCGGAGGTTAGCCTGGCGAGTCTCCGGGAGCGGGGGAGTGATTCGTGAAATGAAACTTTCCGTCATCATTCCCACCATGAACAAGGTCGCGCTGTTGGAGCGGACACTGGACGGCTTGGCGGGCCAGGAACTGGCGCCGGATGACAAGTGGGAAATCGTCGTGGTCAACGATGGCAGCACTGATGGAACGGACGCGTTCCTTGCCTCCCGTCGCGGGAGGGGGGAGGTGCCCCTGGTGGTGGTTGCTTCGCCCCGCAATGTCGGCCGCGCCCGTGCACGCAACCTGGGGGCTCGAGCCGCCCGGGGAACCTGGCTACTGTTCCTGGATGACGACATCGTGGCGCCACCCGGCCTGCTGCGTGCCCATCTCGCGCTTCTGGAAGCCAATCCGGGTTGTGGCACCATCGGGTATGCGGTGACCGAGCCGGACCTGATCGACGCGCCCCATTTCCATTACCTGGATTCCCGCGGAGTAGCACGTCTTGGGCCCGGGCCGGCTCCGGGGCGGTTCTTCGTGACTCAGAACGCAGCCGTGCCTCGCGGTGCGTTCCTGGCGGTGAACGGTTTCGACGAGGATTTTTCC
Organism: uncultured bacterium; assembly: GCA_965371575.1. Lineage (GTDB taxonomy): Bacteria > Krumholzibacteriota > Krumholzibacteriia > LZORAL124-64-63 > LZORAL124-64-63 > JAGLCY01. The sequence continues at coordinate 2,067 of CBDUYZ010000264.1, read as the reverse complement.
GGCTACGGATTCGAGGACATGGAGGTGGCCTTCCGTCTGGAGGATGAAGCCGGGATCCGTTTTCTGGCCCTCACCGCTCCCACGCCGCGTCATGTGCATCACCACACCCTGCCGCAATACCTCGCGAAGAAGTTGGCCTGCGGGCGGCATTCCCTGCCGCACCTGGCCCGTATTCACCCGGCCAGGATTCGGGAAATGAATCTCCATCACGTGGTGGATGTTCCCGGGCAGTCCGGACTATCCTTGTCCAGCCGTTTTTTGCGTCGGTTCGCCGTCTCGAGTCTGGGACACCGTCTACCCGGCCTGATGGGCGCCTGGCCTGCCCGGGCCGGACACCGTCCGTGGTGGCCGGCTTTCTACTTCATGATGATGAATCTCACTGTTCTGAGCTGCTTCCGGCAGGGCGTGACAGACTCCAACGACCCCCGCCACCTATTGCCATAATGGCAGCAATCTATGCCATAATGGCACATATAAGTCAGCGAGAGTTTTTTGGGGTGCGATTGCCGCAATATGTTTTTTCATGTAATTTGCTTAAAATTAGTTAGTTACATCAATTTAGCGATGGGTCGTTATTGGGCACATCCCTTGTAAGAGGGAGTGTGAGCATTTTTTGACATCAAACACTCGTGACTGGAGATAAACATGGGCAAGATCATTGGAATCGATCTGGGGACGACCAACAGCGTGGTCGCGGTCATGGAAGGCGGCGAAGCCAAGGTCATCCAGAACAAGGAAGGCAACCGTACGACGCCATCGGTCGTGGCCTGGAACAAGAACGGAGAGCGCCTGGTGGGGCTGCTCGCCAAACGGCAAGCTGTCACCAATCCGTCCGACACCGTCTATTCCATCAAGCGTTTCATGGGCCGACGGTTCGACGAGGTCTCGACCGAGATGACCGAGGTGCCGTACGAGGTTGTCAAGGACGCCAGCGGGGATGTGCGGATCAAGACCGGGCACGGGGAATTCTCGCCACCGGAAATCTCCGCCCAGATCCTGCGGACCCTCAAGGAAACCGCTGAGGAGTACCTTGGCGAGACGGTGACCGAGGCCGTCATTACGGTGCCGGCCTACTTCAACGACAGTCAACGCCAGGCCACCAAGGATGCCGGCAAGATCGCCGGTCTCGACGTCAAGCGCATCATCAACGAACCGACTGCCGCTGCCCTGGCCTACGGCCTCGAGCGCAAGGGCGAGGAGACCATCGCCGTGTTCGATCTGGGCGGCGGGACGTTTGACATTTCCATCCTGGAAATCGTCGATGGGGTTTTCTCGGTGCTGGCCACCAACGGCGACACCCATCTCGGCGGCGACGACTTCGACCAGCGCGTCATAGACCACCTCGTCGACACCTTCGTGAAGCAGGAAGGCATAGACCTGAGCAAGGACCCCATGGCCCTGCAGAGGCTGAAGGAAGCAGCCGAGCTGGCCAAACGGGAGCTGAGTTCCTCGACCCAGACCGAGATCAATCTGCCCTTCATCACCGCAGACCAGAACGGTCCCAAGCACATGGCCCTGACCCTGACCCGGGCCAAGTTCGAGTCCCTGGTCGAGGATCTGGTGGCACGCACGGTGCAGCCGTGCCTGAGTTGCCTCAAGGATGCGGGCCTCAAACCTGAGGACATCGATGAAATACTGTTGGTCGGCGGGTCCACACGGATCCCCGAAGTCCAGGCCAAGGTCCAGGAGATCTTCAAGCAGGAGCTCAACCACACGGTAAACCCCGACGAGGTCGTGGGTGCGGGCGCGGCCATCCAGGGCGGCGTACTGGGCGGAGAAGACATGGACATCGTCCTGCTCGATGTGACTCCCTTGAGTCTGGGCATCGAGACCCTGGGCAGTGTGATGACCCGGCTCATCGACCGGAACACAACGATTCCTACCAAGAAGGGCCAGATCTTTTCCACGGCCGCGGACAACCAGCCCACGGTGGATATTCACGTCCTGCAGGGCGAGCGGGATATGGCGCTGGACAACAAGACCATCGGCAGGTTCCAGTTGACCGGTCTGCCGCCCGCGGCGCGCGGGGTGCCTCAGATCGAGGTCACCTTCGACATCGATGCCAAC
>CBDUYZ010000263.1:0-4068 GCA_965371575.1 uncultured bacterium | reverse complement strand
GAACGATAAGGGCAAAGCCCGCCGCTTGAAAGGATTGGGCCATTGACGACCGATGCCGACATGGTGGCCGAAGCACTTCCGGAGGGTGTAAAATAAGCAAGTCGGTTCACATCACGGCCTGTCCCCGCAATTGCTACAGCACCTGCTCCATGCGCGTGACCGTCGAGGACGGTCGGCTGACCGCCATCGAACCGGTCGTGGACAACGAGGCGACGCCAGAAGGTCCCTGCCTGAAGGGCCTCAGTTACATTGAGCGGCAGCACAGTCCCGACCGCATTCTGCATCCCCTGCGGCGCGGGCGGGACGGTTCGTTTGCCAGGGTCTCCTGGGACAGCGCCCTTGACGAGATTGCCTCCCGCTTGAGGGATATCCGCGCTGAACATGGCCCCCAGGCCGTTTTGCACTACGCCGCCAGCGGCACCAAGGGCCTTTTGAACGGCTGCAGCCTGGCCTTCTGGCGCCTGTTCGGCGGCTGCACCACGACATACGGCGACCTGTGCTGGCCAGCCGGCCTCGAGGCCACGCGGTTGACCCTCGGCGACAACAAACATAACGCGCCGTGGGATCTGGCCAACGCCAGGCTGATCATCTTTTGGGGCAAAAACGCCGCCGAGACCAATATCCATCAGATGCGCTTCGTGAACCAGGCGCTGGATTCCGGGGCCCGCTTGATCGTGATCGATCCACGTCGCACCGAGACCTCCGAAAGGGCCGAACTTTTGATCCAGCCGCGGCCGGGCACCGACGGATACCTTGCGCTGGCCGTGGCGCGGCTTCTGCTTGAGCAGGGAGACGTCGATCAGGATTTCATCGCCGGCCATGTGCATGGATTCGATGAGTTCGCCGCCATGGTCAAAGAGCGCACGGTCGAGGAGGCCGCCCGGATCTGCGATGTACCTTCCGCGGCGGTGGAGAAGCTGGCCCGCCTGCTGGGATCGATCAAGCCGGCAACCATCTGCGTCGGCTTCGGCATGCAACGCTACACCAACAGCGGCCAGACCATGCGGGCATTGATCGCCCTGTGCGCCGTCACGGGAAATATCGGCCTGCCGGGTGGGGGGTGGATCTACGCGAATCTGCAGACCCAGGTATTCGGGGGCGCGCGCGATCCTTTCGCTTTTTATCCACCGGAAGAGCCCGACGGGGTCGTGCGCGTGTCGGTTTCCACGGCGCGGCTTGGCCGGGACATGCTGGCCCAGATCGATCCGCCCCTGAAATTCGCCTGGGTGGAGCGCGGCAATCCCCTGTCCCAGAATCCCGCGACCCACCAGGTGCGCAAGGCTTTCCGGGCCCTGGAATTCCGTGTGGTTGTCGAGCAGTTCATGACCGACACGGCGCGCGAGGCCGACATCGTTCTGCCGGCCAAGAGCATGTTCGAGCAGACCGACGTGATCGGCGCCTACTGGCATCATTATCTGCAACTGCGTCCCGGGATTTTGGCCCTGCCGGGGGAGGTGAGGCCGGAGACCGAGATATTCCGTTCTCTTGCCGAGAAACTGGATATCCTTGGGCCGGAGCTGGATCACGCGGTGCCGGCGGCGGCGAAGGTCGATATCTGGCTGAATGAACAACTGGAACCCCTTGGTCTGACCCTGGATGATCTGAAATCAGGTCCTCTGCCGGTGCCTGGCGGCGAAAATGTGGCTTTCGCCGACCGGGTATTTCCCACGCCGTCGGGCAGGATCGAGCTGGTGTCCGCCGAAGCGGCCGCGCGCTGGGGTGTCGACCCTCTGCCGCGAGCGGATTTACCGGACGAAACAGCGGCCGCCGGCGATCACGATCCGGCCACGCCGCTGCAGATGATGACTCCCAACACCAAGAACCGCATCCACTCTCAGTTCGGGAATCTGGATTTGATCAAACAGTTCGACCCGGGTCCCGAGGTGACGATCCACCCCGACGACGCCCGAGTGCGCGGCATTGAGCACGGCGACAAGGCAATCCTGTTCAACCAGCGGGGCGAAATCGAACTGCCCGCCCGCATCGATGCCGGCATCAGGCGCGGCTGTGTGTCGGTGACCAATGGCTGGTGGGGCGAGCAGGGAGGCATGGTGAACCTGCTTTCCGAAGGCCGTGAAACCGACATGGCCCACGGCGCGGCTTTCCACGACAATCTTGTGGAGGTCAAACGCGCATGAACACGCGGCCGTCCTTCATGGTCGATGTGAACAAGTGCACCGGCTGCCATGCCTGCGCGATGGCTTGCCGGATAGCCAATGACCTGCCGGCCACCCTTCCTTGGCGCGAGGTGAGCACCTTCAACGAGCTGCACGTGCCGGGCGTGGAGCTGATGCATCTGTCCCTGGCCTGCAACCACTGCGCCGAGGCGCCCTGCATGGAGCAGTGTCCCGCCCGGGCCTACCACCGCGACGAAAAGACAGGCGCGGTATTGATCGACGCGGATCTCTGCCTCGGCTGCCGTTACTGCGCGTGGGTCTGTGCCTACGGCGCGCCGCGTTTCGACGAGGCGCGGGGCGTGATGACCAAGTGCAACTTCTGCGTGGAAAAACAGCACGAAGGAGGCCGTCCGGCCTGCGTTACGAGCTGTCCCACCGGCGCCTTGACCTGGGGGGAGCTATCCGAGGATGAGCTGGTGCAGGATGTGCCCGGTTTCGCCCAGGTGGGCGTCGGACCATCGATCCGCATCGAACCGCTGCAGCCCACGCGCAGGATCCCGGCAATGACCCACCCGCCGGCCATGCCTCCCTGGCGCCGGCTGCGCGACAGGATCATTCCCCACATCACCCTGGCCCACGAATGGACCCTGGCGGTGTTCACCGTGTTGGTTGCGTCCCTGGTGGGCGTATTCACCGCCTGGCGTCTGGGGGGCACCGGTCTGGACTGGCGAATCTTCCTGGGTCTGGGCGCCGCGGGCATGGCCTTGAGCGCCTCGCACCTGGGCCGCCGGGAGCGGTCGTGGCGGGCTGCCCTGCACCTGGACGAGTCTTGGCTGAGCCGGGAAATCGTATTGGTCGGGGGCTTCATGGGGCTGGCATCGGGGGTGCTCTATTTTCGCGACCTGCCGATCTGGGCCGGTTGGATCGCCGTGGTCCTGGGTTTTGGGATGCTGGCCGCCGTGGACCGGGTCTACCGGGTGGCGGTGATACGCGGAGCGGTTCCCCTGCACAGCGGCCACGTCCTGGGCACGGGATTGTTGCTGGCTGCGGTCTGGAACGGATCGTTGCTCGTGGCCGGAGCGGTGGCCGTGATCAAGCTGACGCTGTACCTGGCGAGGAAAAAGAAGGCCGCAATCCATCCGGTGGCGGGATGGTTGCGGGCCACGACCCTGGCCGCGGGGATCGGCGTGATGTTCTGGGACATTCCCTGGCTGGCGCTGATGTTGATTCTGACCGGGGAAATGATCGACCGTGGCGAATTCTACGAGGAGTTGGAGATACCCACGCCCGGTTCCCTGATGCTCGATGAACTTGAAGCGCGGCCCGAGGCACATACGGTCTGCGGCGGGAAAGAAAGATCGACCCGGTCCAGTCATGCCTAAGCGCAAGGGGGATCGCGATTGGCAAAAAGCTGAACCGGGCCGAAAATCCGGGTCCGGGATGCGTACAGCCGCAAAAAGAGCCCGACAAATATCACCAAAAGAGTAGGATTTATTGAAATATTGGCAAGGTAAAATACTTACGTTTTCCAAAATAATTATCAGAAAATGAGGGTATACTCCGGAGAAACCCTGAAATTTACACGATCAGGAGGCCCCGCAATGATCAGTCGTCCACTTCCCCTGTACGAAGAAATCCTGCTGCTGGCCCTGGACGATGATAAAGGTACGACCGAGATAGGCAGCGGTTTCGCCAATGCCATGGGCGGGGCCATCCTGGCCGAACTGGCCATGAGCGGGTCCGTCGCGATTGCCGACGACAAGAAAAAGAAGGTCACTCTACTGCGGCACGGTCCGCAGGATGATCCCATCTTGGACGAATGCCTGACCCTGATCGCGGGGGCCAAGAAGCCGAAGAAGGCCAGCGATTGGGTGATGAAATTTGCGGAACTGAAGGATCTGAAGAACCGCGCGGCTCGGCAATTGGCGGCCAAGGGCGTACTCAAGGAAGA
>CBDUYZ010000262.1:0-4081 GCA_965371575.1 uncultured bacterium | reverse complement strand
TTTAGATTGTGGCGGACGATTCGTTACGAATCCTTCCGAATGTTGACCTTTAATTATATCATAAGCTTGTTGAAAAATGGAAAATCAATTTTCTTTGAAAATTGAATGTGTCAACAAATCTTTCTGGTAGAATAGAGAGACATGCTATAGTAGATACTACATTATAGCACCAGCATGTTTTACCATAGAAGATGAGAAGATTTCTGTAGGATATGATAATAACATGAAACCCCTCAACAAGAGTTCAGCACAAGATTTGGAACCGGCGAAACCAACCTTTTCCTTCCTGGATTCCTTCAAGGCTCATTTCCCCGTTTTCCTGTTGTTACTGGCCCTGGTTTTTGCGCTCTTCGGAAGGCTACTCTCGACCCCGCTCTGGAACCCCATCGATATCCAGGTCCTGACCGATGCCCACGTGCTTGTCCATAATCCCGGGGCCATGTTCCGTCACGCCGGCTTCTATTTCAGCCAACCCGTTCTTCAATTGGCTTTCCTGGGGGAATTCCATTTCTTCGGCATCAATCCGGCCGGTTATATAGCGGTGAACCTGTTCATCCATACCATCACTTCCTTCCTGGTCTATATGCTGGTCAATCTGCTGTTTCCCCGGAGGATCCTGGCGGTTCTGTCCGCGGTTCTGTTCGCCTTCGGTGTGGGGAGTTACGGCAAAGTGTTCATGGGGATCCACAACCTGGAATCGCTGTTGCTGGCCAGTCTCCACCTGTTGATCCTCTACTTCTTCATCCGCAACGATCGCCGGCGGGGCGGGGGCTTGCGATCTCCGTTTTTCATTATGGGCCTGACTCTGTTCCTGCTCACCGGCTTGACCAGGAATGCATCGTTTTCACTTATCAGCAGCTTGCTGGCCTACAAGGTGTTCTTCAACCGGGGGCGGGGACTCCGGGCCGTATTTTCATCCGATCTCCTGGTTCTACTGGGCATCGGAATTCTCTACTACTGGGCCCAGGACCATTGGGGGTACAACCAGGGTGCGCTTTTCTCGGAGTCAACTACCGCGAAAAACTTCACCTGGCTTTCCTTGAAAACGATCTTCCGGTATTTGACTCTGATGTTTTTCCCCATGCAGAACTCTCGCCTGATGGAGACGGTGCCTTTCTTCGTGACTTGGGCGCACGAAGCCCGGGCCGTCATCAGGACCTTTCTGGCTCTGGCCATTATTTCCTACAGCTTTTTCGGCTTCGTTTTCGGCAACAAAGCCGTCCGCTTCTTCATCGCCTGGACCTATATCACTCTGCTTCCCTTCACCGGGATCACCGAGGCGGGCGGCTGGCTCAACCTCAATCACCTGTACCTGACTTCACTGGGTTTCTGTATGATCCTGGCTGCTGGCGCCATAGGCACCAGTGATCTTCTTGCCCGCCGCAAGTGGCGCCGGTTCATTCCATACCTTGTCCCGCTGAGCTTCATGCTGATTTCCCTCGTGTTGACCACGAAGTTCAACGACCGCAACATATTCCGGGCGCAGAGGCCGGAAGTGGTCGAAATGCGTGAGGTGTTGGAAAGTTTAGCCCAGGACACGGAGACGGAAAGTCAGCTGCCCTGATCGCCGGACGCCAGTTCCAGCCGCGCCAACCCAGCGAAGATCCAGGCCACCGACCAGCGCATGTAAACAAGCCGGTTCTCATAATGGGGGTGGATCTGGTATTTGAATCCACCACCGGGCAGGGCCATGTGGTTCAGGATCCAGCCGGCGGTCCTGGCCGCGTTACCAGTGCGACCGAAACGGGTCAAGGTCAGCAGGGCCTGGCCGCAACAAGTTGCGTCGATGGGGTAGGTGGACTTGTCGTAGTACTTCGGAATTCCATCTTCCGTGAAGAAATGGGCGTCGTAATAGGTCAGGCCATTGTCCAGGGCCTCGTGGAAGGAGCGGTCGCCAGATAGTTCCTGGTATTCATGCAGGCAATCCAGGTTGTAGCAAGTGTGGAAATGATCGGCCCAGGACCGCGTATCGCCGATCGAGTAGGGCCAGCTGCCGTTCGGGCTCTGTCGGGACACCACGTACCGGATGGTTGCGCGGGCATCGTCCAGCCAGCCGGGATCCCCTCCCAGGGAGACGGCCTGGGCCAGCAGGCGTGCGCCCTTCATGGTCGCGTTGAGCACTTCCTGGTGGTCGGTGGGGGAGTAGGACCAGCAGAACATATCGTCGTGTCGGGTGCGGTTGAGGTCTCGCAGGACAAAGGATGCCGCATCGAGGATCAGTTCTCGCGCCCGTTCGTGCCCGAAGTGCCGCCAAACGGTGAACAGGGCGTGGGTGATGAACCCCGTGGCCACGACGGTGGGATGGCCCGCGGGGAAGCTGGCGTAGCGGGCCTGCCAGGGGAAGTCGTACCCCCAACAGGAACCGCTGAAGCCGGGGGTGCGCAGACGGTCGAGCTCAGCGACCAGATGTTCGACTTCGGCGTGCCTGGCATTATCCCCGCCGCTGGCCATATCGCGCCAGGTCAGGGCTTGCGCGCACAGGGCCAGGGTCACCGGGTTGTAGCCCTTGCGGATACCCAGCAGGGGACGGATCTGAAAGGGAAGTCGTTTGAGAACCTGCTGGAACCCCCAGCGGGGAAATTGGGCCCGGTTGAGCACGGGCAGCCGGAACAGGGGAGATTCGAGCCCGTCGTACGGATCGTACCCTCGGTAGCCTTCGGTCCGGATGAACGACTCGATCCGGTCCAGGGATGTGCCCAGGTCAACCATTGTTCTGGTCAATTGCCGTCAGGTCCACATGTTCGGTCCGGCCCGAGGCCAGAGCCTCCACTATCCTGATCGTCGCCAGGGTGGTTGCAAGTTGCGAGGCCACCGGGATGGGACCTTCACCTTGCAGGATCCCATCGATGAAGGCTTTCACTTCTTCACTGTGTCCCTTGCCGGAACACCGCTTGGTGGGTTTTCCCCGGCCGCCGTAGAGGGTGACCTTCTGGAAGTTGTGCAGCACAGCGCTGCGGCCGGTGCCCAGCACTTCCAGCTGCTCCTTGGGCATGGATTTGGCGCCCTCTGCGAAATACCCGATGCTCCCGACGGACCCGTCGCCGAACCGAAGATTGATCACCAGGTTGTCGTCGGGCCTGACTTCGCTACTGCCCGAAGTGATACCCATCGCCGAGACGTCCACAGGGTCTGAGCCGCAGACAAACTGCATAAGGTCGATGAAGTGGCAAACCTCACCAAGAATGCGTCCACCGCCCTCGACGGGGTCCTGGGTCCAGTGGTCGCGGGGAATGTGGCCCGCGCTGATGCGGTACATCATGGTCAGAGGACCGGGGTCGTCCCCGAAATGACGCTTCACGAGACCGGCGGCCCTGGAAAACCGGCGGTTGAAACCGACCTGCAACACGGGCAGTCGATCTTCAGCAGCCAGTTCCCGGACCTTGTCGTTGATGTTTCGCAACTGGTCCAGGGTCAGGCACAGGGGTTTTTCCACGAAGACGTGCTTGCCTGCCGTGAGGGCGGCCAGGGCCAGCGGGCCGTGCTGGTCGTGGCGGGTGGCGATCACCAGGGCCTGGACGTCCGGGTGGTTGATGACGGCCTCGGCCGAATCGACAGCCTCGGCGAATCCCCGTCGTCCGCCCACATCCGCGGCCGTCAGTCCGGTCCGGGTGAAGATGGGTCCCAGGGCGGTGCGTGAATCGTCGCGAAAAGTCGGCAACAGAAAGGATTGTGCGAACGAGCCGGCACCGACCAAGCCGATCCCGATTTTGCCTTCGGTCTTCACACCGGTGTTGAGGATGACCGAAGCAACAGCTGCTGGCCTCACATCTGGGTATTCCACCAGGATGCCGCAGAACGACTCACTGCGAGTGGCTATCATTTCATAGGCTTCCGGCGCCTGGTCGAACTCGTAGCGGTGGGTCACCAGGGAAACAGGGTCGAAGGCGCCCGTAGCCATGAGATCCAGGACCGCTTCCATGTTGCGGCCCTCCGTCCAGCGGACGAAGCCGTAGGGGTAGTCCAGTCCACCTTCCTCATACAAGGGATCGTATCGGCCTGGTCCGTATGAGCAGGAAACGCTGAAGCTGATTTCCTTTTCGTAATAATTCGGCCTAGGCAAATCCATGCCAACCGCCCCGAC
>CBDUYZ010000261.1:0-4109 GCA_965371575.1 uncultured bacterium | reverse complement strand
CTCGATGGTCCACCGCCATGGCGGGCCCCCAAGACCCGACCTCAGAACCGCCCAACTGGCGGACCATAACCACCCGAAAAAGGAATTGCGGAGGCCGGCCCCCGTCCTTAATCTGATACTCAGTACGAGGCAGGTGTTTCGAGGAACCAAGGAGTTTCGTCATGTTCAAGCGAACACTCGTTCTGGCTGTGGCGGTCGTCCTGGCCGGAGTTATCATCGCAGGATGCAGCAATTCCGATACCGAGTCTCCGCCCTCGGCCTCGTCCAAGATCCGGGTGGTCCACGCCTCGCCTGACGCAGGAGCGGTCGACGTCTATATCGGTACTTCGGCGACTCCCTGGCTCGAAGGTCTTGAATATGGACAGGCCAGTACCTACCTGAGCCGCGGTACCGGCACCGTGACCCTGGTGATTATTGAGGCCGGGGCCGACCCCCTCCTGTTGCTGCCCCCCTATGTGTCCGAGACTGTCGACATGGCCGCCGGAGCCAGCCTCACGTCACTGATGACCGGACTCGTCCAGTCCGGCGCCGATGAAGACAAGGTTCGCCTGATCACCTACAGCGACAACTTCCAGAATACGCCGACGGCGCGGGCCCGCGTGGTTCACGCCGGGTCCGACGCCCCGAACCTGACTGTGAGCATCGGGGCGACCGGGCAGGTCCTGGCCGACGATCTGGCGCGCTGGGCCGAGTCGGGCAGGGCCGGCAATGTATACGAAGCGGGAATGATCCAGGACATCGTGGTCCAGGCGGCCGGTAACCAGATCACCAGCTTCCGAGCGCCGGCCCTCGAAGCCCAAAAGGACTACTATTTTTTCCTGATCGGGCTGATTTCCGGTCCGGGCGTTGCGACGACGCCTTTCGACCTGTTGATCGTCGGTCCGGGTGGAGCGCTCGCCCTGGAAACCATCGAACCTCGGAGTTTTCGTCTGGTCCACGCTTCGCCCGACAGCGGTCCCGTAGATGCCTACGTGGCCTACGGTCTGGGTGACGGCTTTACGCGCCAAATTATCGTGGGTGATTTGCCTTACGGCGGGGCCACGGATTACAACGAGGCGACGATCCGCCAGGTTTTCATCGAGATTTATGACGTAGGGGCGAATCCCGACCAGGTCCCGCCCAAGGTTTCCCAGTCTGTCCATATCCACGACGAAGCCGACTGGACCACGGTGTTCGCCGCCGGGTTGGCCGCTTCGCAGGATCCGGCAGACGAAGTACGCCTGTTCAGCCTGGCCGACGATTTCGGGGTGACCCCGGTCGGTTTTCTGGCCGGCAGACTCGTGCACGCCTGCGCCAACCTGGATTCACTGAAAGTCGACTTCGGCAATGACGGCAGCATCGAAGCCACAATGGATCGCTTTGCCGGCAACAGCGAAGGCTGGATTTCCCTGCCGGAGGGTACGGGGTTGACCATGGTTGTCAGTGAAGGAGCCGCCGTGGTGGATGTTTTTACGACCCCGGCCATCGATACGAATTATTATCTGATCCTGACGGGCATCAAAGACGGGTCGCCGGGATTTTCCCTGCTGTCGGTCACGCAGAACGAGTCCCTGGGGTTCACGGCGCCGGATTGATGGGGGGCCTGTTTCCGCTGTCCATTTCCAGAATAACCGGGGTAAGATGATCTCCTAAACCGGAAGGAGATTGCCATGATATCCCTGTTGGACCTCTGGCTGCCGATCGTACTGTCCGCGGCGGCGGTATTTGTCGCCAGCTCCATCATCCATATGGTTCTGCGTTACCACAGCACCGACTTCAAGAAGATCCCCTCCGAAGACGGCGTCATGGACGCCCTGCGCGGATTCAATCTGCCGCCGGGCGACTACGTGCTACCCCACGCCGGCTCCATGAAGGAGATGGGCACACCCGAGTTCAAGGACAAGCAGGACAGCGGCCCGGTGGCGTTCATGACCGTGCTGCCCAACGGACCGACTGCGATGGGCCAGAGCCTGCTCCTGTGGTTCGTGATGAGCATCGTGGTGGGCGTCTTCGTGGCCTACATCGCGCGGTTGAGTCTGCCCGCGGGCTCGGAATACCTGCTCGTGCACCGGGTGACCGGCGCGACGGCCTTCTGTTGTTACGCCATGGCGCATCTGTCCAACTCGATCTGGTACAAGAGATCCTGGGCCGCCACCATGAAGAACGTCTTCGACGGCCTGGTCTACGGCCTGGTCACCGGCGGGATGTTCGGTTGGCTGTGGCCTGGGGTTTGACGGCGGCCGCTGCCGGGCTGTGACCGTAAACACCGTTGATTTATCACGAAAGGATCCAGAGTTTTTGGGATCCAGGACGCCGAATAATGGCTAAATCACTCCTGTTTTTGTTCCTTTAATGCGAATTTGTGCAGTTAAGGGAACATACTTGACATCGGCCTGACTATCTGGCAACCTCAACGCGCTCACCCAGATATCGCCCAGATATCGCCCGATCTAGTCCGGTCATCGGATGCCGGCGGGCGAGACGACTGTATCGGACATCGTCAGCCTGTTCCGCCACACCTGTAACTCAACACGGCGGAAACATTTTTATCTCAGGAGCCATTTTACCCCACGGATGGGGACTCGATTTTGAATCTCTTATATAGAGAGAAAGGGGGATTTCTCACCCAAATTTTGCCCACCGGCAGGGGGATTAGGGCGCTCGCCCGGCCTGAATCCCCCTGAATAATTTTTCAAAACTTTCTGCAGGGGGAAATACCCATGAAACTGCGCACAGTTCTCATCATTCTCGGAGTCTTTGGCATCATGGCATTTGCGACGGCGGCGGCCTTGGCGGCCGGACCCGTGGCCAATCCTGAAGGACTTCTCAAAGGCGAGCGGGGCGACATCCCCGCCGTGAGCGACAAAACCCTGGGTGATCCTCTGGTTTTCAGGGCCTCGGCCTTGGCCGGGGCGGACTACATCCGCTACATGCAGGCGGATATTACCGAGGACAACGCCGGCAACGGGGATCCGGATGGCGATCCCCAGGACGCAGGATGGGATTGGTATCTGATGGCCTTCGAGCATTCAGCCACCGCAAGTCCGCCGAACCTGTACGGAGTGTGCGCCAACGGGGCGTACCAGGCCTACCTGATCGAACCCGATCCCGCGCTGCTGACCACCATGCAGGACGCGGCGGACTACATCGTGGCCCAGGGACCGGCCGCCATCAGGTCCGCGGCGGACATGGTGTTTCTGCTGGACTTCGCCACCCTGCCCGTGGTGACAAGCCCGGCGACCTACCAGAACGGCGCAGCCGCAATCTGGGCCTACCGCCTGGCAAACTCCGGCGGCACCGCGACGACTTTCGCCGAGGGCCTGCGGGATTACCGGGGCAACGGCGGCTGGCCCAACGGCATCATTCCCTGGGATCTGGCTCCCTACGTGACGAGCCTGATGCGGCTGGAAATCCTCTTTCCTAGCAACAGCTACGCTTCTGACGCGGCGGAAATCGTCGAGGTCATCTACCAGGACAGCTTCATGACAAACCCGGGCTTTTTCGAGCCCCACGTTTCCACCACCAAGGGCTGGGAGCCCACCTGGGCCAACAGCAAATTCTGGCTCTATCCGGCCGGCGTGGCGGGCATCATCACCGCCTTTGAGGCCACAGGACTGCATACGACCGAGATCCCGGCCCTGGAAACGGTGATGCTCGAGTGCCAGTACGCCGACGGGGCCTTCAGTTACCAGTACGGCGCCGAGACCAGCTTCGACGACCGGGACTGGCAGACGACAGCCTACTGTATTTTCGGTTTGTGGGACCACATGGCGCACACGACTACCAACCTGGGGTCCATTTGTGACGCCGCGGCCTGGCTGGCGGCGACCCAGGACGCCAGCGGTGGCTGGGTGTACGGCGACGGTTTTCACTACCCCGAAGAGGGGGGCGAATCCGCGGCAGCGACGGCCTACGGCTGGTTCGCCGCCGGCGCTTCGTTGAACACTTCCGCCACGGGCGACGATCCCGCCCAGTGCGGCGTGACCAAGACAGTGACCTTCGACTACGACTGTGGTGACGCCACTCCTGGCCTGTACGGTTATGAAGTGGTCCTGCAGATAACCGGTCCGGTGAACACCGTGGTTGAGGGCGACTTCACCATGATCACGGGAATGGATTATTTCCAGGTC
>CBDUYZ010000260.1:0-4120 GCA_965371575.1 uncultured bacterium | reverse complement strand
GGCCTGGCTGAGGGAGTGTTCTCGCCGCGCGCCGGCGGAGCCCTGACCTTCCGTTTCTGGACCGACGACCAGGTTCCTGAAATGCGCCTGCACCTCAATACCTGGTACCGCTGGAACAAGGCCGAAGATGACGGCTACGGCATGGACCAGGAAGGCTTCCAACCCTGGCCGCCCCGTTACCAGTCCGCCGGGATCGCCGGTGGGACCCGGCTGAACGATGCGTGGACCTACGCTGCCGCGGTGGAATTCCGCAAGGGCACGACCAGTCTCTGGCTCGAGTTCAGCCAGGAAAAATTCCAGGACAACGCTACCGTCACCAAGGCGGAACATCTACGCCTGCTCGGGGCCGGTCTGCGCTGGGGCGTGGTGGAGGGGTGGGCCCTTCACGGCAATTACCTGGTCAGCCTGGCCAACGACGACGAAAGCACCGAATGGTTTCCCGCCTACCCGGACTGGCTGATGAGCGTGGCGGGGTCGCGTCAGTTCTCGATCGGAGGAAGGGATCGTGACGGGGACGGGATCGTCGACAGGAAGGACGAGTGCCCGGAGGTGCCCGAGGACCGCGACGGATGGCGGGATAATGACGGCTGTCCGGAATACGACAACGACATGGACGGCATTCCCGATGTGCGGGACGGAGCTCCCGACGAGCCTGAAGACTATGACGGCTTCCAGGATGAGGACGGGGTGCCCGACCGGGATAACGACCAGGACGGGATTCCCGACCGGAAGGACCTGTGTCCGGACGAACCGGAGGATTTCGACGGGCACAACGATGACGACGGCTGCCCGGACGACTTCCGCGACGCCGACGGCGATGGCGTGGATGACGACAACGACGCCTGTCCCGATCAGCCGGAGGATTTAGACGGGTTCGAGGACGCCGACGGCTGCCCGGATGTGGATAACGATCTCGACGGAATTCCCGACGCGGAGGATGAGTGTCCCGATGCTCCTGAGGATTACGATGGGGATGCCGATAAGGACGGCTGTCCTGATTGATTCCCTGGCCGAGCCCTCACGGCCCTGAGCCTCGTCCGTCGGGACAAATGGAAAGGTCCTCGGGCTGGAACATCTCATTCATGGGGTTGGAAAGGTACGGGCCCTGCGGATTATTCCACTTGTCCCGGCGGACGAGGCTCAGGGCCGTGACGGACCGATCATAGGATCAATCAGGATAGCCGCCTCTTCGCTTCCTGCCACGAAGCCTCGAGTTCATCGATTCCCGCATCCTTCATGTCGGCGTCACGGGCCTTGAAGTCGGCTTCGACCAGGTGGAACCGGTCACGGAAGCGTTGGTTGGCCTGGCGCAGGGCCATGTCGGGCTGGACCTTGTGCCAGCGGGCCAGGTTGATGACCGCGAAGAGGAGATCGCCCAGCTCATGCTGGATGTCCGGGGCGTGCCCGGTCGCTACAGCCTCCTCGAATTCGCCCAGTTCCTCGCGCAGTTTGGCCCAGACTCCCTCGATACCCGGCCAATCGAATCCACACTCCGCCGCGTTGTCCTGGTAGATGTAGGCCTGATGAAGCGGCGCGGTTGAGCTGGGCATGTCCTTGAGGACCGACTCCCCGTCAGGGTCGATGCCCCGGGCCCGCTTCTCTTCCCTCTTGATGGCGTTCCAGCGTTCCTGGCTTTCATCCGTGGTGCGGGCCAGGGCGTCCCCGAAGACATGGGGATGGCGGCGGATGAGCTTGGCGTTTCCCTCCCGGGCGATGTCGTGCATGGTCACCGGTTCAGTTTCGCCGAGGATCTCCGTGCAGAAACTGGTCATGAACAGCAGGTCGGCCAGTTCTTCGCGGGCGCCGGCAGTGTCATCCGCCAGGGTGGCATCGATCAGTTCCCCGGCTTCGTCCATGAGGTAACGCGCGGCATCTTGGAGGGTCTGTTTCCGGTCCCAGGGGCAGCCACCGGGCGCGCGCAGGGTGCGGATTGTGGCGAGAAGCTCTTCAAAGTGGCTGGACATGGAAATCCTTTCCGGAAAAGCGAAGGCCGGGTGCTGGAACCAGCCCAAATTAAATCACATTGTTCGTACGGCAAACCTCTGTTATCCTTTCTGACTGTAAAAAGGCCTGTTGGAGCCGGATGGAGCCGAGAAGATTTTGACCGAGTGGATCCGCATCAAGGGCGCGCGTGCGCACAATCTGCGCAATGTCGACGTCGATTTTCCCCGCGGGGTGCTGACCTCGGTATCGGGCTTGTCCGGGTCCGGGAAATCCTCCCTTGTGTTTGATACCCTCTATGCCGAGGGCCAGCGCTGTTACGTGGAATCACTGTCCACCTACGCCCGCCAGTTTCTGGCCCGGCTGCCCAAACCCGATGTCGACTGGATCGACGGAATCAGTCCCGCCATCGCCATCGAACAGCGCAACGCAGTCACCAGCGGCCGCAGCACCGTGGGCACCGTCACGGAGATCAACGATTACCTGAGGGTTTTCTGGGCCCGGCTCGGCAAGGTTATCTGTCCCGACTGCGAGGCTCCGGTGGACAGGGAAACCCCGGAATCCGTCTGGCGCGCCATCCGCCGGGAATATTCCGAAGGAACCCTGGTTATGCTCTGCTACCCGCTTACGGTCTCCGGGGCGGGGCCGGCGGCAGGCTGGTGGGAGCCGCTATTGGCCCAGGGTTTTCAAAGGGCCGTGCTGTCCGGCGCCGTTGTTCGGCTGGACGATCCGGACGTGGAGAAACTTCCCCTTCCGGACGCCGGGGACACCATCGACGTGGTGGTGGATCGCCTTAAATTGGCGGCCAGGATACGGTCACGCTTCATCGAGGCCGTCGAACTGGCCTTCGGTCAGTCCGGCGGGTTGGCCGCCGTACGGGAATGTGACGGAGCCCGGCGCACCGAGTTCTCCAATAGTCTGCGGTGCAACGGTTGCGGACGCATCTTTCCCGAACCGACACCCCGTCTGTTCTCCTTCAATTCCCCTGAAGGCGCCTGCCCCGCCTGCAAGGGCTTCGGCAACCGGCTGGAATTCGACGAGGAGAAAATCATTCCCGACCCCAGCCTGACCGTGCGGGACGGGGCGGTCAAACCCTGGAGTACGGAAAGCTTCTCCCGTGATTTCACCGGTCTGCTCCGTTTCTGTGCACGCAGGAAGATTCCCTCGGACAAACCTTTCCACAAGCTGACCCGCAAGCAGCAGTTGTTGATCCTCGAGGGAGGCGACCGGAACCACCCGGGAATCATTCCCTTCCTGGAGAAGATGCGCAGGGAGATGAAGAAGGGACACCACCGGTTTTTCACGCGTCGTTACATGGGGGACACCCTGTGCCGTGCCTGCGGCGGCAGCCGCCTGCGCCCGGAAGCCCTGGCGGTAAAGGTACAGGGGATGGACCTCGGTACGGTCGGCGGTCTGTCGGTCGAGGACGCCCTGGGCAAGGTGGAGAAAATTCGCCTGTCCAGGAGTGCCCAGGCGGTGGCGGGCGAGGTGCGTGATGAAATTATCCACCGGTTGCGGTTCCTTAATCGCGTCGGTCTGGGCTACCTGACCCTGGACCGCCTGACCAGGACCCTGTCCGGGGGCGAGGCCCAGCGGATACATCTGGCCAACGCCCTGGGCGCCCGGCTGGTCGACACCCTCTACGTCCTGGATGAGCCCACCTGCGGCCTTCATGCCAGTGATGTGGACCGACTCATTGAGACCCTTGATGATCTTGTGTCCGCTGGAAATACCGTGGTGGTGGTCGAGCACGACCTGGCCGTACTGAAGGCCGCCGAACATTTCGTGGAACTGGGACCCGGGGCCGGCACCAACGGTGGTGAGGTCGTCTACCAGGGACCTTTGGCGGACCTGTTGGCGAGTGGGGACACGCTGACCGCCCGCCACCTGCGCGGGCAGGTCCCTCTGCGGGAGGCGAGGCAAGACCCGGGCAAGGCCGACCGCTGGCTGACCGTCAAGGGCGTGCGTCTGCACAATCTGCGGGATATCGAGATCAAGATCCCCCTGCGCCGTTTCGTTGCCTTGACTGGAGTTTCGGGTTCGGGCAAGAGCAGCCTCATGAACGGCTGCCTCTACGATGGGCTGACCGCCCGGGTTGCCGGGGGCACGGGCCGGGCCTTTCCTTTCACCTCGATCCACGGCAGCCACGGCGTGGGCAAGGTCGTGCGGGTGGACCAGT
>CBDUYZ010000259.1:0-4137 GCA_965371575.1 uncultured bacterium | reverse complement strand
CTGGCACTTGCGAGCAGATCCAGTTTTTCAACAGCCCGCTAGGTTCAGCGCTCCTTCTAACCTCTGATATAATTCGCTGTTGTATCATTTTTGTTGTACCCTCTCAAGAGGGGAGAGCTCAATTTCCGACCGCTGCCGACGGGTTTGGCCATCTCAAGCCCGGATCAGGTAAACGGGCCATTGGGACCGGGGGCCTCATGCTGGAACGGATGGTTTCCCACTACAAGATCACCGCATGCCTGGGCGGCGGGGCCATGGGCACGGTCTACAAGGCCGAAGATACCCTCCTGCATCGCCCGGTCGCCCTGAAATTCCTGCCC
The DNA here is from genome assembly GCA_965371575.1 of uncultured bacterium. Classification (GTDB taxonomy): domain Bacteria; phylum Krumholzibacteriota; class Krumholzibacteriia; order LZORAL124-64-63; family LZORAL124-64-63; genus JAGLCY01. The sequence goes on along the minus strand of CBDUYZ010000259.1, from coordinate 3,817 downwards.
GCGGATTTGACCGAGGATGAAGAAGCTTCCCGCCGTTTCATGCGCGAGGCCAGGGCCACTTCCTCGCTGGATCACCCCAACATCTGCACCATCCATGAAATCGCCCAGGACGAGGATGGCAGCTGGTACATCGCCATGGCCTGGTACGAAGGCCAGACGCTGAAAAAGATCCTGGATAATGGTCCTCTGCCCCCCGGCCGGGCTCTGAACTATGCTCGGCAGATGGCCCTGGGCCTGAGTCTGGCCCACGACCAGGATGTGGTCCACCGCGACATCAAACCGGCCAACATCATCATCACTGATCGGGATGAACTGAAAATCCTCGATTTCGGGCTGGCCAGGCTCCTGGGCAAGGCCCGCCTGACCCGGAGCGGCACGGTGATGGGAACCGCGGCCTACATGTCGCCCGAACAGGCGCGCGGCGAGGATGTCGGCACCAGCTCGGATATCTGGTCGCTGGGGGTCGTGCTCTACGAAATGCTGGCGGGCCATATGCCTTTCGAGGGCGAGAGCGACGTGGCCATGATCTATTCGGTGCTGAACTCCGATCTTCCGGCTCTGCCCGAACCCGTGGGCAGGAACAGCGAGATCTGCACCGGCATAATCCACAACTGCCTGGCCCGTGATCCCGGGGACCGTTACCCCTCGGCCCGGGTCCTGGCGGATGACATCCAGCGGTGCATGGAGAGCCCCAGGGCCGCCTACGGCGTCAGGCCCTCGCGGTCCTCGGTCTTCTCTCCCCCTGTGCGACCCCTCTGGCGCCAGTTGCTGCCTGTCGTGTTCGCCCTGGCTCTTTTGGTAGTCCTGGCTTTGCCCCAATCCCGCCGCTTCCTCCGCTCTGTCTCTCCTTTCGCCTCCAGCCGGGATCAGACCGGCGTCGCAGTGGTCCCCTTCACCTTCACCGGGGACGAGGGCGACACAGGTAACGCCGCGGCTTTCGGCAGGGGCCTGAGCACCATGATCAACAACCGCTTGGCGGGACTGGAGCAGTACTCCGGCCGGTTCTGGATCGTGCCTGCCTCGGAAATCATGAGAAGAAACATCATGGATGAAGCCGGGGCGCAGTCCCGCGAGGGAGTCCAGCAGATCATCACCGGCTCGGGAAACCTGAACGACAACACCATCACCCTGGAGATAACGGTTTTCGACAACCGGGACCTCTCCCGCACGGTCCAGGTATTCAAGGATTCCGCGGGCAACCTGAAAACCTGGCAAAGTGATGTGCTGTCATGGCTTACCAGTGTAATCGATCCGGACCTGGAAACGTCGCCGGATAGACTTTCCGGCATGCACTGCACGAATATTCCGGCCTCGTTCATCGCCTATCAGCACGGGTTCGGCCATCTCGCCTACGCATCCGGCGGCTCCGATAATCTGCACGCCGACGCCGCCCTGTCATATCTGGAGCGGGCCGTGGCCAGCGATTCGTCCTTCGCCTGCGCCTGGACACAGTTGGGCAGAGCGGTGTGGCTCAAGTACGGAATCTCGGATTCGGTCAGGATGTCACAGGCCGAAACCTACCTGACCACCGCTGTCCGCCTGGACCCCACCGCCATCTGGCCCCACCACTATCTGGGCAACCTCAAGGCCAGTACCGGCGACAACGGCGACGCCCTGGCCGAGTACCGCCAGGCTCTGGACCTGGACCCCCTGCACGCACCCACTCTGAGCCGGCTGGGCTTCCTCCAAAACCGGCTAGGGGACAACAGGGGCGCCAAGGATGCCTTTTACAGGGCCATCGAGGCCCGCCCCTACTATCCGCGGGCTTACCGGAACGCCGGCGTGTTCCACAACTTCCGGGGGGAATACGAGAAGATGGGGGAAAATTTCCAGACCATGGTGGATCTGGTCCCGAATGACTATCTGGGGTACTACCTGCTGGGCGCGGCCTACTTCGAAAAGGGTGACTACGCCAATTCGGAAACCTGGATAAGGCACTCCCTGGCCATTGAACCAACCCACGGGGCCTACATGAACCTGGGCACCCTGTACTACTACGACCAGCGGTACATCGATAGCATCGCCATGTGTCGGAAGGCGTTGGAAATACGGCCCGATTACTTTTACTCCTGGCGTACCCTGGCCGCCTCCTTCAAGTTCGCCCCCGGCTACGCGGACTCGGTACGGCCGGCCTATGAGAAGGCCATGGAGCTGCTGCAGATCAAACTGGCCCGTGATCCCGAGAACACCCGCAACAAGTCGGATCGCGCGGCTTTCTGCGCCATCCTGGGGCCCCGCGAGACCGCCCTGGCGATCCTGGCTGATCTGGAAACCAACCATCCCGAACTGGATACCGGGGCCATGTTCAGCATGGCCTCCACATATGAGGAACTCGGGGATCGCGGCCGGGCCCTGGACTGGCTGGAAAAGGCCGTGGGTAAGGATCTGTCGTTCAAAATGGTAGACCGCTATCCGGCTTTGAAGAATCTGCGGTCCCATCCGCGATACATCGCCTTGCGCGAGCAGTATGGCGAGTAGGAGGCCCGTTTCAGCGGGTCATTAACCACCGAGAGGGAGGATTGAAATGAGTCAGGTAAAGTCCAAGAAGATCAGGGTCAAGCATCAAAGGGAAACAGGTTACCAACCCGACCCGGAGGAGTTATTGGTGGTTCAGGCCTGGGATCCCGATAATCCCGTTAAGCCTGGTGACACCGTGGAAATCCTGATTCCCGGTTCTGAGGGGTTTACGGTCTACTTCCCCATTGGCGAACACTTCGATGCCCAGATCTTTGAAGCCGTGAAGAATCCCGCCTGGGCCAGCGAGGAAAACGCGGAGGAAATGGCGGCCGCGGCCGGTTCAGACGTGGAACCCAAAAAGGGAGATGTGTGGGGGGTGCGCATGACCCGGATCTCCGAAAAATGTTCCGAGCTCTACAAAAAGGAATTTCCGTACTGCATCTACAGCAAGGAGCTCAAAAACTTCGCGGTGGGCAACTCCCCGCCCAGGATGACCCTGGAGCCCTGAGCTTGGCCTTGAGCGGACCGGACACAATTTCGGAGGCACAACCAAATCTGTTCTGTTATTCCACCAGGGTGATCGAACGCGTCCGGATGGCGGTCCCGGCGCCCAGGCGCGTGACCAGGCGCACCTGGTAGACACCCGAGGCCATTCGTCGGCCGGCGCGATCGGTCCCGTCCCACGTCACACCGTGCGGACCGGCGGCAAAATGACCCGCAACCAGGCTGCGCACGAGAAAGCCGCGGGCGTCGTAGACGTTCAATTCCACGCTGCCGGCACGGTCCAGCTCGAACCGCAGTTCCGTGGCGGGATTGAAGGGGTTCGGCACGTTGGGCAACAGCCGCGCACTATCCATGACCGGAAATTCCGGCACCGGCGACAGGGGATCGAACACCGTGAAATCGGCCACCCGGGGCGCGTGGTCGCTGGCGTCCGTGGTGTCGTCCAATTCCAACCCGTTGGCGGTCAGGGTCGCCTCTGTCATGGTCCGGGTTTCCAAAACGTAGTGGTTGTGAACATCCAGGGCGCTGTCCGTGAACAGGACCCAATCCAGCATGCCCGGGTAGTAGGAGCTGAAATCGTTGCGCCAGGTGTAGCTGGCCCGGGCGTCGGGGTGACGGGACACCTGGTGGGTGAAGTCGGCCCCGCCCCAGTCGGGCGCGGCGTCTGGCCCGTAGGTTCCCTCATCCTGGATATCGCCTGTGATGATGGTGTCCAGCTGTTGCCGCCAGCCGACGAGGTTCAGGTCGCCGACCAGCACGAAGGGCGTGCCCTCGGGCAAGGTGATCACCCCGCCGGTGGATTTGGCGTCACGCAGAAAACCGATCACCGAGTCGGCCTCATTCTGTCGGTCCTGGT
>CBDUYZ010000258.1:0-4139 GCA_965371575.1 uncultured bacterium | reverse complement strand
CCACAGTCCCCCGCCCAGCAGGGTCAGCGCCGCTCCCGTCATACCGTATCTGGGAATCAGGACAAAGGCCAGGGCCAGGATTATCAGGAAATTGATCAGGAAGATGACCAATTGCCCCCGGAACGCCCGCATGGCGGTCGCCGGCGCCCCCAGCAGTGTGACGACGAATTGGATACCGCCGACGGCAATGATCAGGATGAACAACTGATTGTGGACGGCATATTCCTCCGAGTAGAGCAGGGTCAGCATCGGCCGCCCGACAACCGCCGCCGCCACTACGCCGGCAAATCCCGACCCGATGCCGAGCGTGACGAGTTTGAGCACCGTGCGGCGGAACGCCCGCAGGTTCCCCGAGGCGTAGTAGCGCGACAGCCGGGCGAGACTGGACTGACCCAGAGCATTGGCCACGGTCAATCCAGCGATCACCAGATAACTCAGGGCGGCGAAGATACCCAATTCGTCTTCGCCGAAATGGTATTCAAGAGCGGTGCGGGGGATGGTCTGCCGCAACTGGATCAGAAGCATGACGAACCCCATAGGTAGGGCCATCCAGGCAATCTTCTTCATGGTTTCCGGGACGAAGCGCGGCCGCAGGGATTGACCCGCGGTCTTCTTCAGGATCGCGGCGATTTTCGGCAGGTCGAAAAAGAACAGGGGCAGCGCCAACCCCAGGGCCATGCCGAGGATGCCCAGGGCCAATTCCCGTGTCCACCAGAACAGCAGGAAGAACAGGATCAGCGCCCCGATCCCCCGCAGGACCAGAGATTTTGCCATGAGATCCAGACGCTCGTACTTCTGGGCGACACCATAGGCAAGGTCGCTGAGCGACTCGAAAACGCGTGCCAGACCGAAAAGGCCGATCACTAGTGCCTGCTGCGGTTGGTAGAAAATGGCCGCAATCAATACGATCACCGCCATTGCGGCGGGCAGCAACACCAAACGCAGACCCAGGTAATCGCCGAATTCGTGGGCGTCGGCGGCATCGGTCGCCATGATCCCCCTCAACTGGAGATTGCTGAACATGATGACGGGAGAGGCGATCGCGGAACCCAGGGCAAACCGGCCCACGGTTTCTGGCTCCCCCAGCTTGGTCAGGAACGCCAGAATGCCCCAGAGGCAGGCTGCGTATGTCACGTTGCCCAGCAGGGTCCAGGCAAAATTGTGCCGCAGCGATGGTTCGGATCCGGTCATGATTCGTCGGACTCGGGGGGCGTGAACTCCACCGGAGGGATCTCGGCGCGGTCTCCGGTGTGGCCGGAAAAATCGGGCACCAGGTCGAGAAGTTCCTCCCACAACGAGGTCCGATCGCAGGACCTCGCCGCGGCCACGAGCCTGTCGACCCCCGAACCGACGGCCCCGGGGTCGATGGGCTGACGGCGGGCGACGAGAATGCCCGGGTTGTCCGTCTTGCGGGGCTCTTCCCCTTCGGCCCATAGTTCCTCATACAGCTTTTCACCAGGCCGCAATCCGATGTATTCGAGATGCACGTCCACGTCGGGGGTCAGCCCGGAGAGGCGGATCATCTGGCGGGCCAGATCGTCGATCTTCACCGGGTCACCCATGTCGAGGATGAAGACTTCCCCCCCGGAGCCCATGGCCGCAGCGAAAAGAACCAGTTGAACCGCCTCGGCGATGGTCATGAAGAACCGTACCATGTCCGGATGGGTCACGGTCACCGGCCCACCCCTGCTGATCTGCTTGTGGAACATCTCCACCACGCTGCCGGCGCTGCCCAGCACGTTCCCGAAGCGGATGATCGAGAACTGGCAATTCCCGGCGCCGCCACCTGCCCGCGCCAGAACCACTTTTTCGGCCACCTGTTTGGTGGCGCCCATCACGTTCGTCGGATTGACGGCCTTGTCGGTGCTGATCATCACGAATCGTTCGACCCCGTGCTTCAGGACCATGTCGACCAGCTGGTTCGTGCCGAAGATGTTGTTGTCCACGGCTTCCTCGGGATGGAACTGCAGGATGGGAACATGCTTGTAGGCCGCGGCGTGGAACACGATCTGGGGCCTGGTCTGCTCGAAAAATTTCTCCAGGCGGATCTTGTTCTTGATGTCCCCGAGCAGGAAGTCGAAACGGGTCTCCCGGGGATGGTCGAGCAGTTCGCGTTCGAGGCGGAACAGCCCGTTCTCATCCTTGTCCAGGCAAGCCAGGGAGGCCGCCCCGGCCTCGGTGATCTGCCGGCAGAGCTCGGAGCCGATGCTGCCGGCCGCCCCGGTGACAAGCACCCGCTTGCCGGCCAGCAGATCCTTCAGGACCGACACATCGCCGGCCACCGGGCGGCGGTGCAGCAGGCTGTCGGTGCTGAAATCCTCGACGTGGCGGATACGTGGCTTGTCGCTCTCCATGATCTCCCAGAAACTGGGAACCGATTTGAGAGGCAGGCCCGATTCCTGACAGCGGTTGACGATCCGATAGAGCTGGGACGTCGAAGCCGAGGGAACGGCCAGCACCACGACATCGGCCTGTTTGCGCCGGGCCACCTCGGCGATGTCGTCGATATTGCCCACGACCACCACGCCTCGGATCCGCATACCCCTTACCTGGGGATTGTCATCGACGAGGGCCACGGGCTTGAACCCACCCAGCCGGGGGGATTGCATGGCCTCGATGGTCAGGTTGCCGGCGTTGCCCGCCCCCACGATGATCGCCCGCTGCCGCGGGGCACGGTTGCCCAGCTGATCGACCGGCCCGCCGACGATGCGGTACGCGAACCTCCCCAGGGTCACCAGGACCAGGCACAGCACCATGTCGATGGCAAGGGTGGACAGTGGGAAGCCGCCGGGCCTGGTCCAGAAGACCCAGAGTACGACGATGATCAGGGCGGAACTGGACAGCACGCTCAACACCAGGGGCGGCAAATCCTCCACCGAAGCGAACCGCCACGACTGCTTGTGCAGCCCGATCGCCCAGAAAAAGACCAGCCGCACGGGCACCGTCACGACGAGCATGGCCAGCCACCACAGGTGCCAGTACTGCATGGAGGTGCTGAGGATGTTTTCCAGCACCACGAATCGCAGCAGGAAGGAAAAAGTCACCGAGATCGCCGAAAGAATCCCGAAAAACAACAAGGTGAAAAGCAGGCGCTGGTTGCGGACCAGCCGGGTCAGCCTGCCGTTTTCACGCAGAATCTTCGTTCCCGTCTTCCGCAGACGGTCCCGCAAGGCAGAAGTTTCTGTAGGCTCGCTGTATCTCATCAGACGGCAATTCCCGGAAAGTAGTTTATGATCATGGTACGTCGGTCCCGCAAGAATATCCTCTGGATCGGGTTTGATCAACAAAGGACCGCATTCATCGCGTGGCCGCCGCGAACACCTTCCCGGCGGCCTCGATCGTCTGGGCCATCTCCTGCGGACCGAGCGTCGGATGCACCAGGAACATGAGGCTCGTCTCCCCGAGTTCCCTGGCCACGGGCAGACGCGTGGGTGGAGCCATGTCCGAGTTCGCAAAGGCCTTTTCCCTGTATATCTCGGGACAGGATCCTGAATAGCAGGGAATGCCTTCGGCGCTGATTGTTTCCTTGATTCGGTAACGGTCCCAGTCCGGTTTGAGGGCCTCGGGCACCACAAAGGCGTAGAACTTGTACCAGCCGGGTTCCACGTCGTCGGGGACACGCGGCACACGCAGGGCCGGCATTTCCTGCAGCCCCTCCAGCAGCGCGAGGGCGTTTTCGGTCCGCCGTCGGCGCCAGGCGGGCAACTTGACGAGCTGGCGCCGTCCAAGGACCGCCTGCATCTCGGTCAGCCGCCAGTTGCTGCCGAAGGATTCGTGCAGGTACACGAAACCGGGCTTGTGTTCCACCTCGTAGACCGTCCGGTGGCACTTGCCGTGGTCCTTGTAGGCCCAGGCGCGCCGCCAGACCGCTTCGTCATTGGTGACGAACATGCCTCCCTCGCCGCCGGTGCTCATGATCTTGTCCTGGCAGAAGGAGAAGGCCGCCGCGTGGCCGAAACTGCCCACCGGCCGCCCCTTGTACAGGGCGCCGTGGGCCTGGGCGCAATCCTCGATCACGTACAAGTCGTGGGCGCCGGACATTTACATTATGGGATCCATGTCGCAGTGCATGCCGGACTGTTTGACACAGAGGATGGCCTTGGTCCGGGGGGTGATCAATGGAGCGATGGTCACCGAGG
>CBDUYZ010000257.1:0-4148 GCA_965371575.1 uncultured bacterium | reverse complement strand
TCTATTCCAGTGACGGCAGCCACGTGGTGCCGGTCCTTGAGGACACGGTGACCTTTGAGCAGGAAGTGGTGGGCCGTCTGGCCATGCCCGACTCCGTCCAGGCGGAGATTCGCCAACTTGCTGAAGATGAGCTGGAGGACTGGCGGGATTTCGAAACGGAAGTCCGGGACATTTATGACTCCATCTATCGCAGATGGTACCATGCCGGAAATGTCCGCAAACAGGTGCACCGGGGGGTGGGTCTGGGCAACAGCCTCATCGCCCTGGGTGAGGCCACGAATATCGATCCTTCCTTTGCGGAGGCCTGGTCGGCCCGGGGTCGTCTGGCCTGCGAGGCCGGCGATGTCCACAAGGGTCTGGAATATCTGGACGCCGCCCGTTTGGCCGCCGATCTACGCCGCGAATACGACCGGCCGGTCAATGACGACATTCAGCTGGAAATATACCGCGAACGAGCCTGGGCCCTGCGCGATCTGGCACGCTGGGACGAAGGCCTCGAAGCGGTAAGGGAGGGGCTCGAATTCCGGCACGGCGACCGTGATTTGGTCCTGATCAAGGGACTCCTGTTGGCCGGGGCGGGCCGCTACTCGGAGGCAGTCAGCCTGGCCGTGCGGATGCCGCCCATGCGTTACCGAAAATTCGGATTTTTGAACATGGGGTTGATGTTCGAGGAGTCGGCCTACGCAAATCTGTGGATCAAATCCCAGGCCCTGCTGGCCATTGGGGATTACGAGATGGCCATGGATATCTTCGGGGATATGGATCTGTATCCTTACCGAGGCGTCTTTCACCATTCTGACCGGTTCTGGGAGGACGTGGGTCTTGTGGCCGAGCTCGCCGGTGCCAAGGACGCTCCGGTTTATTACGCCATCGGCTATATCACGCGGAAATACGACCACTACTATCCTACCGGAGCCTTCAACACGGGGCCGATGGTACTGGACGTGCCCAACGGCCGGATGCCCTGCTACACCAGTTTCGGTATGCGTTTCCATGTGGCGGGTTCACCCCTTTCCTATATCGCGCTCCAGATGAACCAGATGTCCCTGGGTATCTTCGAGGACCAGAAGATGCAGGCCGCCGGCCGCGCCCTGAGGGCGCTGGAAATCGCCGAACGCCGCAACATCAGGTCGGATGTCTGTCGGGCCATGCGGGGACGCATCTATTATTCCGGCGATGATTTCAAGGGTGCCTTCGTCGAGTTGAAGGCCGCCCGTGAAGGATTCCGAACCCGGGGCGAGGTCGATTCGGGCACCAGCCTGTTGCTCGGTATGCTCGAACTGCAGAACTCCCGGTACCAGGCGGCGGCGAAGTATCTGGAGGAGGCAGTCCAGAAGGATCCGACCTCCACCGTCGGTTGGCGATCCCTGGGTGTGGTGTACGCCAGCCTGGGGTTGTCGGACAAGGCGCTGGCGGCGATGGATACAGCCCTCGACCTGCAGCCTCATTCGGTGTCGGGGCTCTACAACCGGGGTCTGTTCTATTACCAGGGCAGGGATTACGTGGCGGCGGCGGCGGACCTGGACCGGGCCCTGCGGATGGATCCGGACAACCGGGAGGTCCAACGCCTGCTGCAGATGGCTGGGCAGGGATACGTGGCGCAGGGTGGCGATCCGGCGGACCTGTCCGGCGCGGCCCGGGAATACGAATACGCTGTCCAAGGCGGCGAAACGGTGGAGAGAGCCGAAGTGGATCCCGATCTGATCCTGGCCCAGCTCGAAACCGACATCAAGGGGTTCTTTGCGGTTCCTGATTCCCTGGCTCCCGTAATCCAGGGGGATGATTCGGGCGTCGCCTACCTGGAAACCCGTTACCGTAGTGAAAAAGACCTCCAGACGCGCAAGATGCTGGCTTTGGCCTACATCGACCGAAAGGAATTATCGAAGGCCCAGGCCCTGTTGGCGCCGGGTTGGGGCGTCGATCTCGAACCGGACGAGGAGATCATGCTGCTGTACGTGGACCGCATGCTCGGAGAGCAGAAGCGGGCCCACCTTCTGGCCCAGCAACTGGTCACCGGCGAGGTCGGCACGGACAATCCCTACATCTGGGCCCTCACGGCCTTGACCATGCGGGATGATCCACGGGCGTTTGATGATTCCAAGGTGCGTGTAAGATTCTATTCTAAAATGGGTGCCTATGCGAATGAGTATTCCAACGGGTTCCTTAGGTATAACTCCTACAAAATGTTTTATGGGTTCTCCAACATCAGGTCGGCGTATGCCACTCTGGAAGGTCCCTGGATGAGAAGTGCCGTAAATGCCGTGAGTACAGGCAGCAACGTGAAGTCCACCGTCAGGTAGGAGGTGTCTTAGGGATTTTGAAGCACTTCCAGCTGATAGGCCAGAACGCGGCCGGCACGGGGCCGGGCGAAGGCGTCGAAACTACCGGCGTGATCGAGGCGGGACTTAACGATTAGGTTCCGCCATTGCTTTTGGTCGTAACAGCGCAGGTCGTCGGTGTCGTCGAAATGTTCCGTGCCGCGCGGACGTTCAACCGTCAGGTGGCTGATCACCTGTTCGAGGCGGTCCCGTGCCGTACCCGGTTCCGGAGGCAGGTAGTTGACCAGTTGGCTGACCTTGCAGCGGCCCCGCGCGGTTTGCCACAGGTCTTCTTCTGGCGTGAGCCACGCGAAATCGGTCAGGCTCAGGCCCACCACGTACACCGCGCCGGGCTTGAGGAAGCCCGCCATCTGTTCGAAATGGGCGAGCATCGCCTGATCGCCATTGAGATGCCTGAGGGAATTGACGGGATTGAAGGCGAAGTCGACCGAGCCCGGCTCAAGGCCGGATTTGCGGGCGGCGGCTGAAAAATCGGTCATGTCCGCCTGGAAAAGTGCCCCCGGGGGCACTTTCATGCGGTTGCGGGCATACGCCAGCGGGCCCGGATCCCGGTCGAAGCCCGCCACCCGTCGGCCGCGCCGCTGAGCCACGCGGAGGTAGCGACCCGTGCCGCAGGCCGGCTCGAACCACAGGCGGTCGGGGGCCAGACCGCCGGCCGAAAGTTTCCTTTCCAGCTTTTCAAACGCAGTCACCTCACCGGCCGTGCCGGGGGTGTAGAGGATGTCGTAGACCACCGGGTCTGCGTACAGGCCCCGCCGATCGGAGCCGGCGACCATCAGCTGTACCCGATGGCCACGGCGATGACCAGGAACACGGAGGACAGCGCCATCAACATCAGGAACAACGGGACCATGAACCGCAGCCAGGTGGTGTAGGGGATCTTGGCCAGGGCAAGCATGGCCATCAGTATGCCGCTGGTGGGGATGATGGTGTTGCTGAAACCGTCGCCGCAGGTGAAGGCCAGCACGGCGACCTGCCGGTTGATGCCCAGGATGTCGGACAGGGGCGCCATCAGCGGCATGGTGACGGCGGCCTGGCCGCTGCCCGAGGGGATGAGCAGGTTCAACGTCGATTCGAAACCGAGCATTCCGATGACGGCCAGATAACGGGGCACCTGGGTCAGCAACGTGGCCGCGCCGTGGACGATGGTGTCCATGACCTGGGCGTCGGCCAGCACCACGCTGATTCCGCGGGCGAAACCCACCACCAGGGCGGCCACGACCATGTCCCGCATGCCTTCGACGAAAGCGTCGGTGGCCTCGTCCAGGGGCAGACGGGCGATCAGCATGGCCGCGATTCCCATCAGGAAGAAGCCGCCGGCCATGTCGGCCATCCACCAGCCGTAACGCTGCACCGCGAACAGGATGAAGCCGAAGATCGCGCTGCAGACCAGGATGATGGCCGTGTGATGGCTGCCGTAGGTCTGATCATCGGTGTGACCTTCGTCGAGATCGAAGGGATCGTCCTTCATGAACGAATTGGCCGGGTCGGCCTTGAGGCGGGCGCCGTAGCGCAACAGATAGACAACGGAGATGGTCATGGCGCAGCAGAAAAAGACGATGCGCAGGGGGATGCCGCTGTTCAAAGGCAACTCGGCAATGCCCTGGGCCACGTTCACGGTAAAAGGGTTGGTGGTGGAGGCGGCAAAACCAGTTTCGGCGGCCACAAAGACCAGGGCCATGCCGTAGATGCGATCGTAACCGAGCTTTTTGGCCACGATCAGGAACACCGGAATCAGAGGAATGAATTCCTCGCCCATGCCCAGGGTGGAGCCGCCGGCGGCCATGACCACCATCAGCACCACGGTCA
>CBDUYZ010000256.1:0-4169 GCA_965371575.1 uncultured bacterium | reverse complement strand
GGGATTCGATGTCGACCCGGCCTACGATCCGGGCGACCACCGATCCGATCTCGCCCATGAGCTGGCGTCACTGAAGGAACAGGTCAGGGTCCTTGAGGAGCGGCTCGCCGAGTCCAAGGACGAAGACTAGCAGGCTGTTGAAAAACTGGATCTGCTCGCAAGTGCCTGCCAGCGCGGCCGAGCCCAGTTTTTCAATGGCCTGCTAGAACCTGAAGTTTTCCACAATGATAAAAGAAACGGAGGCATCATGCCTGGTGGTAGAGGAATAGGTGGTGGTGGCGGCCGCGGTGGCGGAATGGGTTCTTCGGGCGGCGGCCGGGGTCGGAACAAAGGTGGAGGGTTCGGAGCGGGCGGTTTTTGCGTTTGCGCGGGATGCGGCAAGAAGACCCCTCACCAGCGCGGGGTCAAGTGCACCGAGCTGAAATGCCCCGAATGTGGCCGGACCATGGTGCGTGAAGAACTGCTCAACCAGGCCCAGAGCAAAGGCGACGACAAGTGAAAGTCGCCATCGCCAGCGGCAAGGGCGGCACCGGCAAGACGACCCTGGCCACGAATCTCGCCGCCTACATGGCCGAAACGGGACCAGTGGTTCTGGCCGATCTGGACGTGGAGGAACCCAACTCCGGACTCTTTGTTCAGGGCGATCTTTTCCACCAGGAAACCAAGTTCAAGATGATTCCGGAGTGGAGCGGAAAAACCTGCTCCCACTCCGGCAACTGCCAGGTCGTCTGCAACTTCAATGCAATTCTGTCCCTGCCCGACAGCGTGATGGTTTTTCCCGAGCTTTGCCATGGTTGTTACGCCTGCTCGGAATTGTGTCCCACAGGTTCGCTGCCCATGAAACCCAAACCGATGGGCGAATTGAAACATTTCCGGGCCGGGAATCTCGACTTTGTTGAAAGCAGGCTGATGATCGGGGAGGAACAGGCCGTCCCGCTGATCAAGCAGACCCTGGACTATATCGCCGCCGGGTTTCCGGTGGATGTCGCCAAGATCCTGGATTCCCCGCCGGGCACATCCTGTCCCGTCATCGAGGCCACCAAGGATGCCGACCTGGTCATCCTGGTGACCGAGCCGACGCCGTTCGGGCTCCACGATCTGAAATTGGCCGTAGAGACGGTCAGGCACCTGGGCAAGGAATTCACCGTGGTTCTTAACCGTTTCGGGATCGGAGACGACGGCGTGATCCGCTATTGCGAGGACGAGGGCATCGACCTGATCGCGCGCATCCCCAACAGCAGGGTGATCGCCGAGACCTATGCCGCCGGACGGCTCATCTACATGGATGTGCCCGCTGTGAAGGATGCCGTGGAAATCATTGCCGCGCATATCCGCAACCACGGGACAGGACGGGAACCATGAAGGAGATCGTCGTCATTTCGGGCAAGGGGGGTACCGGCAAGACCTCGATCACCGCGTCTTTCGCGGTCCTGGGCGGTGAGGAGGCCGTCGTGGCCGACTGTGACGTCGACGCGGCCGACATGCACCTCCTGCTGGAACCGGACTTTGGCAACCCGGAGGCCTTCTTCAGCGGTGAGCTCGCGGTAATCGACCAGGATCTCTGTATAGCCTGCAACAAGTGCTTCGAGGTTTGTCGTTACGACGCGGTCAAGATCGAGGACGGAAGATACTCCATCGACGAGATCAGTTGCGAAGGATGTGGCTATTGCGCAAGGGTCTGTCCGGACGAGGCCATTACGAATGTGGAGCAGAACGTCGGCGACTGGTACCTGTCCAGGATCAGGACGGGATCGAGCATGGTGCACGCCCGACTCAAGATCGGCGCCGACAATTCCGGCAAGCTCGTGGCCAAGGTAAAAAACGAGGCCCGGAAGATCGCCAACGAAACGGGTAAGGAAATCGTGCTCGTGGACGGTTCGCCGGGGATCGGTTGCCCGGTGGTCTCCTCCCTGTCGGGAGCTTCTTTTGTTGTTCTGGTCACCGAGTCCACCATATCCGGGCTCCACGACCTGAAGCGTGTTTATGAACTGGTGAAGAAGTTCGGTATCAAGGCGGGATGCATCATCAACAAGGCCGATCTGAACGCGGAGGTCCTGCGGGAACTGCGTTCCTTCCTGGACAGGGAGGAGATCGATAATCTGGCCGAAATTCCCTACGACGAGGCCTTCACGGCGGCCATCACCAACGGGAGCACCATCGTCGAATGGGACTCCTCCATCAAGGAGAGCCTGGAGAACTGCTGGTCGACCATCAAGCAGCTCGCCGGGGTGAACTGAAACCCGAGGGATCCTGATCCCTCTTCCCTCAACGCTGGAGTCAACGATGAACATAGTCTTCACTTCTCAGGGAACCGACTGGGACTCGCCCATTGATCCCAGGTTCGGACGGACCCGGTACTTTTTTGTTCTGAATGAAGAGACGGGCGACGTCCAGACCGTGGACAACAGCGCCATCGACAAGGAAGCCCACGGAGCAGGGCCCAAGACGTCGCAGAAGCTTGTTGAACTTGGAGCCGAGGTTCTGATCACGGGCAACGGCCCCGGCGGTAACGCGGCGGCGGTGCTCAAGACCACCGGCGTGGAGATCTATGTCGGTGCGGGGGAAATGACCGTCAAAGAGGCCCTGGAAGCCTACCGGAACGGCGAGTTGAAGAAATTCCAGGGAGTCTGATCCATGGAACGAATGCGACTGGCGGTTGCCAGCGATGACGGCGAGCATTTCATGGGCAGACACTTCGGGGATGCGGAGTTCTACGAGATCTTCGATTTTTCGGGATCCGGATACGAGGTCGTCGGCCGGGTGACCAATGATCTGGATGAAGAGGATGGTCACGCGGACCCCGAAAAAGCCAAGGGGATTGCGGGAATCCTCAGGAAACAGGGGGTCCAGGTGACCGCGGCCAGAGTTTTCGGTCCGAACATCAAGCGCATCAAGAAGCACTTCGTCTGCATTTTGACCAGCCACGAAAAGATCAGCGACGGTCTCGAGATGCTGGTGGATGGCTATCCCGGGATTATCGCGGAGTTCGAGAAGGGCGGTGAGAGAGGTTTCCTGGATTGGCGCGACCGCTGATCCAGCGGTCGTCCGAGGAAGGAGCAGTCGTGAGTAGCGTATTCGGCCACACACTGAGCATCACGGGTTTCGTGTTCGTGATGATGCTTGTGATCGAGTATGTAAACATCTTTACCAGAGGTCTGTGGCGAGAAGGCTTGACCAGGAGTCGATGGGGACAATACCTGGTGGCCGCGCTGCTCGGCGCGACTCCTGGTTGCCTGGGCGCTTTCATGGTAGTGGGGATGTATTCCCACCGTATGCTTTCCCTGGGCGCCGTGGTTACTGCAATGATCGCCACCAGCGGGGACGAGGCTTTCGTGATGCTCGCGGTGATGCCTCGGCAGGCCGTCCTGTTGAGCCTTGCGTTGCTGGTCCTGGGGATTCTCGCCGGCGTTCTCACCGATGTCTTCGCTCGCGATCGGACCGGAGGATGCACCGGTCTTCAGATCCATGATCACGAACAATGCCAGTGCTTCAATTACGGGAAGATTCTGCATCAACTCAATGAAATGTCTCCGATACGCGGGGTGTTGATGACGGTACTGGTCGCGCTGATCGTCGCCGTGGGCAGCGGTCATATCGGACCTGCCGAATGGAACTGGATCCGGTTGACGATCTTGACCCTTACGGTCATGTCCCTGTTGATCGTCGGAACGGTCCCGGAGCACTTCCTGAAGCATCACCTCTGGGATCATGTAGCCAGGCAGCACCTGCCTCGGATTTTCGCCTGGACCTTCGGGACTCTCTTGCTCATGCACTTACTGACCGAGTACCTACAACTGGAGGGGTTTATCCGCGAAAGTCTTTGGGTCGTCCTGGTGATCGCATGTCTGGTGGGCCTGATACCAGAATCGGGACCCCATCTGGTCTTCTTTACACTCTATGTCCAGGGCTCCGTTCCGTTGAGTATTCTGCTGGCCAGTTCGGTCGTTCAGGACGGCCACGGAATGTTGCCCCTGTTGGCGCATTCGAGGCGGGATTTTGTGCAGATTAAACTCATCAATTTGGTGGTTGGCCTGGGTGTCGGTGCGCTGGGTCTTTCGTTGGGGTTCTGACGAGCAATCCGCTCCGGATACTGCCCCGGTCCATATCGCCACGTAGAAGGGAAATCGGAATGATCGCTTACGGACCAGTGCCTTCGCGGCGCCTGGGTA
>CBDUYZ010000255.1:0-4203 GCA_965371575.1 uncultured bacterium | reverse complement strand
CCGCTGCACTGGGTCGGAATGAGGGCGTAGTCCGCGGCAACGAGAGCGTTCTGGGTCAGGACCCCCAGATTCGGAGGTGTGTCGATGATGATCCAGCCGTAGGAAGTGGCCAGGGAACCCACCACCTTGGACAGACGGTCGTTGATCTGGGTCTTGGCCATGCTTTCCAGGGCGGGATTGGCCGGGAGAATATCGATGTTTTCGTCGTAGATCGTCGATGAAACCCCGTCCTGGGGAGTGATGGCCCGGCGCAGAACATCGAAGATACTGCGGACAGGCGGCTCCCCGTCCAGTTTTCCCAGAAGAGTGCTGGTGGCACTGCCGTGCGGGTCCATGTCGATCACCAGACAGGAGGAAGTGACATCACTGTATCGAGTCAGGCCGGCTGCAAGATTGATAGCGGTTGTCGTTTTGCCGGTTCCACCCTTGTGGTTTACAACTGCAATGATATTACTCATTTAACAATCTCCTGGGCCATTTCAAAACAAGTTCTCGGGAAAACAGAGGTGTGGAAATATAGTCCCAAACTCTTGCTGGTGAAAGAAAAAAGGATCTCGAGCCGTTTTACGTCCTCCAAAGGGGACGCTATTTTAACCGATCATCAGATGCTGACCTGGATACCGATCAAAAATTCAAAAAACACCAGGTGGTCTTGGGTGGTGTAATCCAATACTGGTTGGTCAGGCAGTTCGGATTGGGGTACGTAGTCCCCAACCGAAAATCCAGTCCTGGCCAGGCGGGCCTCGAATCGCAGCCCCCAGACCTGCCGGAGGGAATAGAAATACCCCAGGCCCAGCCGCGCTCCCCAATTTGTTTGTGCCAAGTCATCGGCGCGTACAGGCCCCAGGTGGCTGACCAGTACGGACGCCTGGGCGAAAGGATAGGAAGCAGCCTGCGCCAACCGTGCTTCCAAGCCCAAGCCCAGGTTAAGGACCGAAATCCTGTCGAAGAGGAAAACGGCCCCCGTCTGTCCCAGCAGGGCCTCCGCGGCCACGTCCATGCGGGAATGACCCAGATCCGCCCGGACCGACCAGACGGAACCCAGATCACGGGCCAGGAACAAGCCAAAGCTGAAATTACGGTCCAAGCTGGCGGTGAAACGGGAGGATTGGAAACCCCCGCCAGTGGCGGGATCCCAGGGAACGGCCGGGCCGTCGATCACTTCGACCCGAAACAGTTCGCTCCCCACCAGCACGCCTCCGCTGACCCCGAGTCGCCAACGGCGCGCATCCCGGCCTGTTGACTTGCCCTTGGTTTCTGACGACGTGTCATCCTCCGTCAAGGGAGGAGGCTCCGGCTTGTGACGGCCGGTGTCGCTCCGGGTTTGGGCCCAAGTCGCCGCCGGCGCCGCCAGGGCCAAAGCCAGAAAAAAAGAGATCGAAAGAGGCGTAGTGACTTGATTAAACCTTACGGTCATACGGATCGATTATCCATTTCATGGCTGGGGCCGTTGGGTGGAGAAGGTGCTGGCAACCGCATCCATGCGGCGGAAGAAATTCATCTTGTCCATGCCCGGAGCATAGACGAGAAGATCCAGGCAGACCATCCGTCCTCGGCCCCGGTCGGGAATGAAATAGCACCAGAAGGCCCCGCCGCCGGAAAATTTGTTGCTGGTCCAAGCTCCCTCCATTTTGACGCATGCCACCCCCCCGATTTCCGCGGGACTCCAGACGAAGGAGGCAGGAATGATCTCCTCATCGTGGAGCCTTTCGCCCAAAGTGCTCCTCATTTCGGCCAGGCTGTCCTGATCGCCGAGAAGAGCTTCGGGGTCGTCTGACTTCCGCCATGCCAGACTGAGGCCGCGCGACGGCCCTTTGCGCATGAGTTCAAGACCGGAGTAACCGTCCGGCTCGAACTGGTTCTGCCGGTATTCAGCCGGTATTTCCATGAAGATCCCGTACCGGTCCCAATAGGCGTCCATCAGGGCGGTGTTAAGCCCATTGTATCGGTTACGCCGCAGAATGCGCGCGCGGTTGCTGTCTTCGAAAAGTTTGCGGATCTTCTCGGTTTTCTTGGTCAGGATGCTGCCAAGGTTGTTGCGGTCCCGGGAAGCGACTACCACTACCTGCTGGTAGGTGGACCAGGGGTCGACGACCTTGACGATCCCCCCACCGCCAGACTTCAGACGCTCCCAGGCCTCGGCTGACATGAGCTTCCGGGCTGCCTTTTCCGCGCCGCCGCCGTCCCCGATGCGCACCAGAAACAGGGCGTTCTTGTAACTCTTGGCGAGTTTCCACCTGTCGGGACCGAAAAAATCGGGTTTGAAGAGGGTTTCCGGCTTGATGACAAAGATCTTTTCGAGGTTCATGCCCGACATGAAGCGATCGGCGAGGGGCCGCAAGGAATCGTCCGACATGACCACAGCCAGATCACCGTAGGATCCGGCCGCCATCAGAATACCTTTTTCACGGTCAATTCCGCATCCGCTGAACCACAAGCACGGAATCAGGAGAAGACCCGCCAATAATCGCATCAATGCCGCCTGCTCCCTGTTGGGTAACCGGGTCCAGACCCGGCAGACTATTCCTACTCTAGATCTAGGGCACTGGTATCGATGGTGTCAAGTTGAGCCCTCATGCCCCGGATCACCTGCTGCTGCTGGAATAGAAGCCGATTCATCTGGGTGTTCTGGTTCCGCAGACGCTGGATGGTGTGCAGGTCCTCCATTTCATGTCCGGACCACCCACGATCCAACACCCCGCCGCTGCTGGGTCGGGACGAGACTCCCGCGGCCACAGGTCGCTGAATTCCCGGGCCATAGAGTCCGCCCCGCCGGGACTGATTGAGGAACAGGGGAAGCCTGTCCGAACTCCCCACCCCGCCCGCAGTGGAATTGACGACACCGGAGGAAGCACCGCCGGATACCGCCGGCCCCTCCTCACGAATAGCATCCGTAGGACCAATGAACATCGCCAGGGCCAGGACAGCAGCCATCCCCACGGCGGCGGCGGCCCCGAAATTCCTGAACCAGCGCCATTTGTCCTGGTCCGATTCCGCCCAGGGGTAGGCGGTTTCCCCCGCCGTATGCTGGAGGGTCCGGTTGAGCTTAAGCTGGAGTTTCCAGTCGAAGTTGTCGGGCAGATCAGGAACAGTGGCGTTCATTGCCCGCCTGCCGAAGAGCAGATCTTCCCGATACTCCAGGCAATCGGCGCAGGAGTCCAGGTGCTCCGCGAGATCCACCGTGACATCCGGCGGCAGATGTTCGTCCATCTCCTGGCTTATGTAATCCCTCGCCTTGTTGCATCGCATAATACTCGTCCTCCCGAACTCAATAATCCTTGTCTTTTTCCGCGGCGGCACGGGCCTCGATCCTCTCGAGTTCGTGCAACAGGGTCTCATTCTTCAGCATGGGTTTGATCAGCTGGCGGAACCTTGTCCTGGCCCGATTGATCCGGGATCGTACCGTGCCGAGCTTCAAGCCCGTTACCTGTTGGATTTCCTCGTAACTGAGCTGGTCGACCTCACGCAGCAGGAAGGGGATCCTGTATTTTTCCGGAATCCTGCTGGTGGCGTCGTTGATCAGTTGGGCCAGTTCTTCACGATGGACTCCCTCCGAAGGGTCGGCCGACATGTCAGGCGGATCGACTGGCATCTCGCCGTCTTCCGGAGCGGGATTGATGCTGACCACCCTGGGACGCCGCGACCGCTGGCGCATCTTGTTGCGCACCAGATTGGTCGCGATGGTGAACACCCATGTGGAAAACTTGGCGATCTCCCGGTACTTGGCCGCATGGATATAGACCCGGATGAGCGTTTCCTGGGTCAACTCCTCGGCCAGGGTCGGATCCTTGACCATCCTCAGGATGAAGCTGAACAGGCGCCCCTTGTAGCGGGTCACCAATTCATCGAAGGCCTTCTTCTGGCCCTCCTGGACCATGACGATGAGATCTTCATCGCGGATATCACGAAGTTCGGCCCTGCGCGGAACCGGTGTTCCGTTGAAATTTTCATCGCGCGACAAGTTCACCTTTGTCTCCTTTGTCCTGCTGACAGACAGAACCGCATTGGTTTGATACACGGTCCCGGACCCGGAGTTCCGGGAAAATCCTCGGATTTCCAAGCAATGTGACAGGGGCCACAGAGGCAGAAAAACCTCCGGGGCAGGTTTTGCCACGGCCAAGTCCCGCGGTGGGTCCAAACGGAGGGTCCCGGGCCGGCGGGACGAGCCGATTCGCAGAGAATAACCTTCCTGGCCGGCCGGAC
>CBDUYZ010000254.1:0-4215 GCA_965371575.1 uncultured bacterium | reverse complement strand
GGAACTGGGGGATGCCGTAGAACAGCACGCCGCCGGGCTTGTGCAGGGCCTCGAAGACGGTGACGTCGTGGCCCTTCTGGATCAGGTCGCTGGCGGTGGTCAGGCCCGCGGGACCAGAACCGATGATGGCCACGGTCTTGCCGGTCGGCGGATCGATGTCCGGCATGATGTCCAGGTTGTGCTCCACGGCGTAGTCGCCGAGGAAACGCTCCACCCGTCCGACACCGCCGGGCTCCCGGCCCTTGTCTGGTTTGTTGAGCGTGCAGACCATTTCGCACTGATCTTCCTGGGGGCAGACCCGACCGCAGATGGCCGGCAGGAAGTTCTTCTCCTTGATCTTCTTCAGGGCTCCTTCGAAGTTCTTCTCGCCCACCAGCTTCAGGAAAGCGGGGATGTCGATGCCCACCGGGCAACCGGCCACGCAGGGTTTGTTCTTGCAGTCGATGCAGCGCAGGGCTTCCTGGTGGGCTTCCTCTTCGTTGTAGCCCAGGGGGACTTCATCGAAGTTCATGATGCGGTCCATGGGCGCCTGTTCCCGCATGGGGATCTTGACCTTGGATTTGTTGAGGACCTTCTTGGGCTTTTTGGGTGTGTCGTTCATATCGGTCCTCCCTTACGCGCCGGGTTGAGGGTTGTCGGCCGCCTCTTCCAGTAGGCAACGATGGTAGTTTTCCAGGGAGGAGCGCTCCTCAGGCTGGTAGTAGGCCAAACGGGAGATCAGTTCGTCGAAATCGACCAGATGGCCGTTGAACTCCGGTCCTTCCACGCAGGCGAACTTGGTTTTTCCGTCCACCGTCACACGGCAGGCGCCGCACATGCCCGTTCCGTCGACCATGAGCGGATTCAGCGAGGCCTGGGTGGGGATGCCGAACGGTTCGGTCGTCTTGCACACGAACTTCATCATCACGACCGGGCCGATGGTAATGACCTCGTCGATCGTTTTCCCCTCGTCGATCAGATCGACCAGGGCGTGTGTGACCATGCCCTTGCGTCCGTAGCTGCCGTCGTCGGTGGTGATGATGGTCATGTCGGCCAGGGCGGTGATCTCCTCCTCGAGGATGAGAAGCTCCTTGGTGCGGGCACCGAGGATCGCGATGACCTCGTTGCCCGCGGCCTTGAGCGCCTCCACCTGGGGCCACACCACGGCATTGCCGATGCCACCGCCCACACACACCACGGTCTTGCCGGAGGGGATCTCCGTGGCCTTGCCCAGTGGGCCGGCCAGGTCGTGGATCTCGTCGCCGACATCAAGCCGACCGAGCATTTCGGTCGTCTTGCCGACTTCCTGGAAGACCAGGGTGATGGTGCCCTTGGCGGGATTCCGGTTGGCGATGGTCAGGGGAATGCGTTCCCCTTCATCGTTGACCCTCAGGATGATGAACTGGCCCGCCTTGCCGCGCTTGGCGATATGGTCGGCCTCGATCTCGAACAACTTCGTTTGGGGAGCTAGCTCCTTGACGTAGACAATCTTGTTTCCCACGGCGGGCTCCTTGTCGGGGACGGGACCAAAGCTGGGTCCAACCGTAATAACTGAAGCTAAAGTAGTTTTTGAGGTATTCAAAGCAAGGTGGAAAATATCTGATAGGGGGTCGCATTATCAATAATTACGTATAGATGGCATCACCCCGCCAGTCCCGGCAAAGGTCGGTCTAACGCCAAGAACAAGTTGCAGGCCGAAATATGGGCCGTACCGGGCCGGGTCGGGAATCGGGGGGAGCGATTCTTCAACACAGGACGCCGATCGGCCCATATTTTGGCAATATGCATGGAATGGATATTGCCTGCCGGGATAGTGCAGAGAACATACCTGCGGGACAATCTGACCCCCGGAACCCTTGACGGGACGCAGAACTCCCCTAATCTTTGATTTTTCCCCCTGCTTGCAGCATTGGTGATTGGACGGGAAAACGGAGATTCCGCGGACGGATCCGCCGCCATTGCACCATGCAAGTAACGTCTTGGTCTCCGGAGGAGTCCCACCATGGAAAAGCTGATTCGAGAAATGTTGGTCCAGATCGGTGAAGATCCCCAACGCGAAGGACTGCTGAAGACTCCCGAACGTGTGGCCAAGGCCTGGCGGGAAATCACTGGTGGTTACGCGGAAGATCCCGGCGCCATGGTGCGCGGCGCCCTGTTCGAAGCAGAGGGCAAGGAAATGATTCTGGTCAACGACATTGATTTCTTCAGTGTCTGCGAGCACCACATGCTGCCGTTTTTCGGCAAGGCCCACGTGGCCTATATCCCCCGAGGCAAGATCGTTGGTATCTCGAAGATGGCGCGGGTGGTGGAAGCCTACGCCCGCCGACTCCAGGTTCAGGAGCGCATGACGTCCCAGATCGCCGACTGTCTCATGGAGAATCTCAAGCCGCTCGGCGTGGCGGTGGTGCTGCACGCCCAGCATCTGTGCATGATGATGCGCGGTGTCCAGAAGCAGAACAGTTATGCCGTCACCAGCGAGATGCTCGGCTGCTTCAAGAACGATCCTAAGACCCGGGGGGAGTTTCTGACCTTGATCCGTGAGAAGCCCTGAGCCGGGACCTACAGCCCTTTCTCGCCCAGCCACCGCTCGGCCTCGATGGCGGCCATGCAACCGGTGCCCGCCGAGGTGATGGCCTGACGGTAGTAGTGGTCCTGCACATCACCGCAAGCGAACACGCCTTCAATGTTGGTCGCGGTGCGGTCGGGCTTGGTGATCAGGTAGCCGTTTTCGTCCGTGTCCAACTGGCCGTTCAGGAAAGTCGTGTTGGGGGTGTGGCCGATTGCGATGAAGCAGCCGGTCACCGACAGTTCGCGCAGAGAGCCGTCCTGGGTGTCCTTCAGCTTGAGTCCGACGAGGTTGCCGTTTTCGTCGGGGAGGTAACTATCGATGACGCTGTTCCAGGCCATCTCGATCTTGGGGTGATTCAGAGCACGATCCTGCATGATCTGCGAGCCGCGCAATTCGTCACGCCGGTGGATCAAGGTCACCTTGGCGGCGAAGTTGGTCAGGAAGGTGGCTTCTTCGAGTGCCGTGTCTCCACCACCGACCACGGCGATTTCCTGATCCTTGAAGAAGAACCCGTCGCAAGTGGCGCAGGCGCTCAGCCCCTTGCCGAAGAAGGCTTCCTCGTCGGGCAGGCCGAGCCAGCGGGCGCTGCTGCCCGCGGCGATGACCACGGCGGGTGCCACGTATTCCCCGCCGGTCGTGGTCACCTTGAAGGGGTGTGAGCCCATGTCGATGGCCGTCACGGTTTCGCTCTTGACCGACGTTCCGAACCGCTCCGCCTGGGCCTTGAATTTTTCCATAAGTTCCGGGCCCCCGATGCCTGCGGGGAAGGCGGGGTAGTTCTCGACCTCGGAGGTTATGGTCAACTGTCCGCCGGGCTGTTCGCCCTCGAACAGGAGATTGGGTATGTTGGCGCGGCCGAGATATAGTCCGGCCGTGTAGCCGGCGGGTCCGGAACCCACGATGATGACTCTGAATTCCTTGCTGTCGCTCATTTTGGGGAAATCTCCTGTTTTAAGTTGATGAAGCGCCCTGACAGGGCCTTGCATGCGTCCGCATACCTTACGAAGTTCCGGGCGGATGTCAACCTGGGACCCTGTCGGGAGGTAATCGGCCCATTTTGGGAAAAATCACCCTGTTCCTTGACGAATAAGGGTCTGGGCGCTTATTATATCGTATTGATGTTCGCCACGGGGAGGCTGGAAGCAGTCTCCCGGACGGGTATTTTTGTGTAACAACCGGATCATCCGGAGATTTCGGGTCGGCCAAGCCCACGGAGTGATAACGCGATGTACGCCGTAGTCAAGATCAAGAACCAGCAGTACCGGGTGCAACCGGAGGCCAAGCTTCAGGTACCCCTGCTCGAATACGAGGTCGGCGACAGCGTGACCTTCGACGAGGTGCTGATGTTCGCCGATGGTGAAGATGTCAAGGTAGGCACTCCGACGGTGGCAGGCGCCTCGGTGGCCGCCGAAATCCTCGGCCACGGCCGCAGCCGCAAGATCGTGGTCTTCAAGAAGAAGCGCCGGAAGAACTATCGCCGCAAGAACGGCCATCGCCAGGCCTTCACCGAGATCAGGATCACCGGTATCAACAGTTAAATCGTGCGAGCAGCTCGCTGCCGGCGTCTGGATTTACGGACAGATTTACGATAACGGCGCAGATTCTCAGGAATTACCAAGGAGCACGGCCATGGCCCATAAAAAAGCAGGCGGAAGCACCAGGAACGG
>CBDUYZ010000253.1:0-4218 GCA_965371575.1 uncultured bacterium | reverse complement strand
CACGACCTCACCGCCGATATCGAGGGCGCCGTCAGCGAGGCGGGGGTGAAAGAGGGGCTGGTCAACGTGTTTGCCGTTGGTTCGACGGCTTCGATCACCACCATCGAATTCGAGCCCGCCCTGGCCAGTGACATGACCGAGGCCCTGGAAAAACTGTGGCCCAAGGATATGCCCACGCGCCACGGAACCACCTGGGGGGACGACAACGGATTTTCCCATTTGCGGGCTTCGTTCCTGGGCCCCAACATTACAGTGCCGGTGCACCGGGGAAAACTGGTGCTTGGCACCTGGCAGCAGATCGTCGTCATTGACCACGACAACAATCCCCGCGATCGCCGTATCTTCGTGCAGGTTGTGGGGGAGTGACCGATTCCCGACTGGAGGCCCTTCATGGCAGACCCCAGGCTCTCCGCCCATTTCGCCACCCGGCAGCCCTCCGTCATCCGCCTGGCCCAGATCGAGTTCGCCAAGCGGAACGACGATACCGAGGACCTCAATGTAGCCATCGGCAACGTGTCGCTGCCCATGCACCCGGCCATGCAGGAGCGCATGCGCGGGCTGGTCGATCAGGGTAGCCCCTTCGCGGAGGGCGTGGTCAAGTACAGCGCGACACCGGGACTGCCGGAGACCAACGCGGCCTTCCTCAACATCATCGCTTCCAGTGGTTTCGATGCCGGGGGTCTGTTTAGCCAGGTCACCGACGGCGGCAGCCAGGCCATGGAGCTGGTCATAGTGGGTTGCTGCGGTCCGGCTGGTTCGACGGAAAAACCGTTGCTGCTGATCGATGCCGCCTACACCAACTACAAGGCCTTCGCCGAGCGGCTGGGGCGTGCGACGGTCTCCATCACCAGGACCCTGGGCGATGACGGACGCTTTTCATTGCCCTCGGTCGCCGAGATCGAAAAGACCATTCAGGAGCACCGCCCCGGGGCCTTGGTCGTCATTCCCTACGACAATCCCACCGGGCAGCTCTATGATCGCCAGTCGCTGGTGGAACTGGCCCGTCTGTGCGTGAAACACGGGCTCTGGCTGATCAGCGACGAGGCCTACCGGGAACTTTATTACACCGAGGCCGAAGCGGTGAGCGTGTGGGGGCTGACCGAAAAGGAGGTCCCCGGCATCGCCGGTTGCCGGATCAGCATCGAGACGTCGTCGAAGGTCTGGAACGCCTGTGGTCTGCGCATCGGAGCGCTGGTCACTGATAATCAGGAATTTCACGCGCGGGCGGTGGCGGAAAATACGGCTGGGCTGTGTTCGAACGTGATCGGCCAGTTCATCTTCGGGGCGTTGGCCGATCAGTCCCACGAAGATCTGCGGCAATGGTACGCGGACCAGAGGGAATATTACCGGGCCATGCTGCGGGAGTTTACCTCGCGCACCCGGGATCTGTTGCCGGGGATTATTGTCAGCCGTCCCGACGCCAGCATTTATTCTGTGATAGACGTCAGGAACATCGCGGCGCCGGATTTCGACGCCCTGGACTTCGTCCTGTTCTGTGCCCGCAAAGGGCGGGTGGAGGTCGCCGGCCGGCCAACGACCCTGTTGGCCGCGCCCATGGCGGGATTCTACAGCGTGGCTTCGGGGGCGCCCAATCCGGGCCGGACCCAGATGCGGATAGCCTACGTGGAGACGCCCGAGCGCATGAAACTGGTTCCCGAACTGCTGGCCGGCCTGCTGGAGCAGTACCGGGGTCAGAAGGCGTAGCCGATGATCGCCCCGCCCATCGATTGGAACCCGTCCTTCGTGTAGACGGGAGTGAAGGCCAGGCGGTAGGTGAAGCCGTAGTCCCCGATGAAACGGAATCCGATCACCCCGTTGGCCACCACCTGGTCCTCCTGCAGGTCATAGATGACCCGGTCGGTTCCGTTGTCGTCGAAATCGACCCATGCTCCACCGGCACCGATCTCGATCTTGTTCCGGCTGCCGCCGAAGAAGAAGCTCAGGCCGAAGGGGATCACGTACCCCTTGCGGTAGGCCACGCCTGTCAGGCCGGCGCCCACCTTGATGCTCGCGGTACGGCCCAGGAATTTCTCGAAGTTGGCGGAAATCTCACCGCCGTTCCCGAAGATCTCGGCGTACAGGCTGCCTTCCTTCTGGTAGTAGGACTGGGCGTGGGCGGTAGCGGCGCCCAGGATGAGGCAAACGGCCAGCAGCATCAGGATCGACTTCTTCATGATTCTTCTCCCATGGCCTCGGCGGCCCGCTGGAAATCGGCGGCGGCGGCGGCGGTCAGATCCGACCCCAGCATCTGGTCGGCCATCCGGGTTCCGCAGGTGAAAGTATCCAACCCTCTTGTGGCCAGGTCAACGACCTGTTCGACGGTGCGCAGGCTGGCCGTAAGGAGCCGGGTACGTGAACCGGTCCGGGCCAGGATGTGGTGCATGGCCAGCACCGTGGCGACGCCGTCCTGTCCCGCGTCGTCGAGGCGGCCGAGGTAGGGTGCGGCGTAGGAGGCGCCCAAACTGGCCGCCGCCATGACCTGTCCGGGGGTGTAGACGGCAGTCAGGGTTACAGAGCGTCCGTTATCATGTAGGGCGCGGGCCGCCTGGAAACCCTCGGCGGTGGCCGGGATCTTGACCACCGTGCGCAGGTCAGTTCCGACCAACTCAGCCAATCTTTCCCCGGTTTCCACCATCTGTTCCGGGCTGCGGCCCCAGGTCTGAATATGGATTTCCCGAGCGCCGAGATCACGGGCCGCGGTGGCCAGGTACCGGAGGTTGTTCACCGTGCAGGGCTGCCCGGCGCGCTCGAGGAGCAGGGGGTTGGTCGTCACCCCGTGGAAAAAGCCGAGAGGCAGGAGGCGCCCCCAGTCAGCCGGGTCGGCGGAGTCGAGGAAAAGCCGCAGACCGGTCCCCGGTCGATAGATCGAGAGTTCGTGTTCTCTGGCGGACTCGGCGTACATGAGTATCCCTTCAAAGGAGGACCGGGCCAGCGGGACGTCCTTCTTTCAACAGCCTGCTAGCGGCTATTTGAGGTGATCAGGCACGGCCTGACCGGATTTTTCCCAGAATTTCACGGCCCCCGGGTGCAGGGGAACGGGGACCCCGTTGAAACCGGTCGCCAGGGACATGGATCGGAAGGTCTTCTTGGCGGACACCATGGCCCTCAGGCCGCCTTTGCTCCACAGGGTCTTCATGATCTCGTAGACGATCTCGTCCGGAACATCCTTGTTGACGCACAGCAACGTGTGGTCCTGGAAACTGGCGCAGGCCGGCATTTCTTCCTCGTAGGTCCCTGCGGGAATCTCGATCGGAACGTAGGCGAAAGAGTCGAAGAAGCCGGATTCCGCGGCTTCCTTGCCGATGTTGATCAGCCGGATGTCGATCTGGACGGAGGCCTGGATGATGGCGCGATTTGGATAACCGACGAGGTCCCAGAAGGCATCAATTTCACCTTCCTTGAAGGCATTTACGGCTGCTGCGTAACTCAGGAAGGGATGGTCGAGGTCGTCCCAGATACCCAGGTGACCGAAGAACCGTTCCGCGCTGGCGGCGGCTCCGGACCCGGCGTCGCCCACCGCCACTGTTTTGCCCACCAGATCCCTTGCGCTGCGGATTTCGCTGTCGGCCCGAACCACGAGTTGGGCCGGCGCTCCGTACAGGAAGCCCAAGACAAGCGTTCCGTCATGAATCGTTTTGTCCTGGGACAGCTTGCCCTCCCGGCCGAGGGCCAGATCCACCGCGTAGCACAGGCCGAAATTGTATTTGCCGGAGGAAACGCGCTTGACGTTCTCCACCGAGCCGTCCGATCCTCCGACCGTGACCTTGATGTCATCCATATGCTTGGGAAGGTAGATGGCCATGGCGTTGGCGAACACGTTGAAGGTGCCGCCGGTGGGGCCGCCGCTCACCTTGGCCTTGAAATCCCCGGCTTGGGCAGCAGGACAGGTCAGCAACGGACCGGCGAAGGTCAGACCCGCAAGGATGCTCAGCAGGAATTTTTTCATGGCTTGATTCTCCTTGGATCCGCAAGAGCACGACTATCAGGTTCCATCGTAGGGGACAGGCCGGGACCCTGTCAACCTTCAATCATTCCGCTTGCCGCGTAAATGACTATCGTTTAATTAGTTAGATAGTAGATCTGGAGTTGTGCCGGCCAGCGCGACCGAGCTAGATGGCGGAAGATCTGATTTCCATGTTACCTTCTCCGTAAGTCGAGAAATTGTTCACTGTCGCCACCGGTATTATTTCGAACCCACCGGAAAACCATGACAACCCG
>CBDUYZ010000252.1:0-4229 GCA_965371575.1 uncultured bacterium | reverse complement strand
TGCGCAGGCGGCTGGCGGCTTCGTCCATCAGGTCGATGGCCTTGTCCGGCAGCATGCGGTCGGCGATGTAACGCTGGCTCAGTTTCACCGCGGCTACCAGCGCCCCGTCGGTGATGCGGATACCGTGGTGCACTTCGTACCTGTCCTTGAGGCCGCGCAGGATGGCCACGGCCTGTTCCCAGGTGGGTTCTTCGACCAACACCGGCTGGAATCGTCTTTCAAGCGCGGGATCCTTTTCGATGTGCTGGCGGAACTCATCGATGGTCGTGGCGCCCACGCAGTGCAGTTCACCGCGGGCCAGGGCCGGCTTGAGGATGTTCGAGGCGTCCATCGCTCCGCTGGTCGCGCCGGCGCCGACCAGGGTGTGCATCTCGTCGATAAACAGCAGTACCTGGCCTTCCTGCTCGGTTACTTCCTTGATGACTTTCTTCAGACGGTCCTCGAATTCCCCGCGGTACTTGGTGCCGGCGATCAGGGCGCCCAGGTCCAAGGCCAGCAGACGCTTGCCTTTCAGGCCCTCGGGCACGTCACCTTCGACGAGCCGGCGGGCCAACCCCTCGGCCACGGCGGTCTTACCCACGCCGGGCGAACCGATGAGCACGGGATTGTTCTTGGTGCGGCGGCTGAGGATCTGCACCACACGGCGAATCTCCTCGTCGCGGCCGATTATGGGATCGATCTTGCCCGCGCGCGCCGCGGCGCACAGGTCGCGGGCGTATTTATCCAGGGCGGATTCCTGCTCCTGGTTCAGACCGGATTCATCCTGGCCATCGTAGGCGGCGTCGGCGCCGCTCATCTCCAGGGCCTTTTCCACCCTGGCGGCCGCAACGTCGAAGGTCTTCAGCACACTGCCCGCACGTCCGCCATCCTCGGTCAGCGCCAGCAGCAGCTCGCGCGTGCCGACCATGCCGCCTCCGCTCTTCTGGCCGGCTTCCAGAAACAGCTTCTGGAGCTCACGACTGGCGTTCGGCAATTCCTTCTGCTGAACCGTCGGCAGGCTCGTCAATTCATGTTCGGTAGTCTGCGCGATCAGGGCCGGATCCAGTTCCAGGCTCCTCAGCGTATTGGTGGCCAGGCCGGTCTCGCTCAGCAGCGCCCACAGCATATGCAGGGGCTCGAGCTCGGCGTGTCCCATTTCGTAGGCCTTGGACTGCGCCTTCTGCAGGCTTTCCATGGCGTTTACTGTCCAGTTCTTCATGACTTTCTCCTTTATGGCGAACGAGTCCGTGCCCCGGGGGCCTTGGGAATCTCGGGTTGTATTATTTTTGAAGTAAGGATTGCATTTGGTGTGCCAGAGGGCTTGAATGTGGTTAATTTATTAAATTACAATAAGTTATAATTATCATGCAATCCTGCTGGAGGGTCATAGAGGTTCTCCGCCAAGCCCAATATCTGTTTTGTCAGGTCATTCTGTCATATATTCCCGAGAATGACAGAGGTGTCGTAACTCAAGAGAAGATACTGGCCTCGAGGTCCAGTTCGGGCGCGCCGGTCCCTGCCCATTTTTTTGATGTCAACCAAGGCGAACCTGTTACTATCCCCGGGTTCAATAGGCTCAAACTGAATGGAGTTTTCATGAAAAAACTGATGTTGATCGCCGCCTTGGTGATCGTCGCACTCCCCATCCTGGCCTTCGCCCAGGAAAAGGGCGAAGCGGACAAGGATGCACCCCCCGCGGAAAGGGTCCAGAAAGCCGCAGAACTGATCAGGGCCAGCAGGGAAGCTCGCGAGGCCGGCATCCCCGCAAAAGAGGTCGCAGAGGCGCTGGAAAGCGCCCGTGAGCGGGGCCTATCACCGGGGGAAATCGGAGAGGTCATGGCCGAATCCACCGCTGCGGTCCACGAATCCGGCCCGGTGGATAATTTCGGCTCTTTTGTGGAAACCAAGCTGGATGAAGGGCTGCGCGGAAAGGAACTGGCCGCCGCCATTCACGAAGAACACCGCCTTCACGGCAAGGGCAAGGGCCAGGGCCAGGGTCAAGGAGAAGGCAAGGGCCAGGGAGAGAGCCAAACCAAGCACCAGGCCCAGCACAAGATGAAAAATGAAGACCACAAGGGCCAGCAGCAACACCAGGAGAGCCGCCATCTGGAGGGCGACAATGATGACGGTGATGATGAAGGCAAGGAGCACGAGAACCAGGACAAGGGTGGCAAAAAAGGAAAGGGGAAATAAAGTGCATATCTTCCTGAATCGCCGAAGCGCAGGCCTGCTGGCCATCATTCTGTTGACAGCCCTGTTCTCCGGCTGCATAGACAAGAAGGATACCGCCGCGGAACAGACCGAAGCCGCCAAGGAAAATGCGGCCGCTGAAGCCACTGCCGCCCTGACGGCCGAAGAGGAGGCGCTGGTCGCCAAGATAGCCACTATCGCCGCCGCCATTGAAGAAACCCCCGCGGCCGCCGGCACCATCCTGGAAAAATATTCCATGACCGTGGAAGAGTACGAGGCCGAGATTTACAAGATCGCTTCGAGCCCCGCTCTTTCCGAAGCCTTCGAAAAAGCCAAAAACAGATAGCCCCGGTTTCCGGCAAAAGGGCGGTATCCGTCAGGAATGCCGCCCTTTTGTTTTGGTTGTGCCTCTGAAATTGTGTCTGGCTCATTTGACCCGCCAGAGCCCCGATATTCATTGCTTTCCGGGGCCGAAAACCTATTTTGGCCGATCACCCGCCATCGATTCCCTTGCGAGAGGTATCCCATGATCGAAGCAGGCAAAACCGTCAAGGTTCATTATAAGGGTACGTTTGACGACGGTACCGTGTTCGACAGTTCCGAAGGCCGCGATCCCATCGAGTTTGAAGTCGGCTCGGGCACCGTCATCCCCGGCTTCGATGCCACGGTGGCCGAGATGGATGTCGAGGAGACCCGAAGCGTGACCATTCCCTGCGAAGAGGCTTATGGGATTGTGAACGAAGAAATGGTGGGCCAGATCCCCCGCTCGAACCTGCCCGAGGACATCGAGCCCGAGGTCGGCATGGTTCTTTCGATGCAGTCGCAGGATGGGGAAATGCCCGTGCGAATCGTCGCCATGGAAGATGATCAACTGACCATGGACGCAAACCACCCTCTGGCCGGGCAGAACCTGACTTTCGAGCTGACGCTGGTCGAGGTCGTCTGACCCGATCGGACGACCCTATTTCACTACGTAGGCCTCGTTTTCCAGGACCTCCATGATCCTGGTACGCAGCCTGAATTCCAGGTCCCAGCGTCCCTCCTGGCGAGCGTAGCGGGCCTGGATTTTCAGGATGGCCAGCGTGCGGCTCACTTCCAGGCTCTCGATCCGGTGGATGATGCGCTTGATGTCCTCATCCTCGCTGGCGACCGCCAACTCCTTCAGTAGAAGCTGTTCCGTTTCGCCGGCCTGGTCGAGCACCTGCTGGATCTCCACATACATGGGTGACAACCGCAAGACCGTGAGGCCCTGGTTGCCCACGACGCGGGAATTGTCCTGAAAGGACGTGGCGCTGCCCGACTGTTGGGGGAGGTCCGCGGCGCCTGCCGCCGAAACGGCCAGCACCAGGATAGTTGCGAAGGCAATGGTGAGTAGGATTCTCATGACATGACCTCCTGTCATTCTCAAGCCGGAAGATTGATACAGCTTGAGATTATTAACATTATATCATATTTTTTGATCTACCGCAACAAATAGTTGAAAAGTTTTTTAAATTCTTCAGGCGTCCAGCCCTCGGTTAATCCGTTTGTTCCAAAGAAGATAGACCGGAATACCCAAAACGGTCAGGCCAAGGCCCGCAAGCGACTCGACCGGTGATTCCCACAAACTACTGGCCAGAATGCCCGCCGCCGCGACCATGAACAGGACCGGCACCACCGGATACCCGGGAACCCGGTAGGGACGGGGAAGATCGGGCCTTTTTCTCCGCAGGACGATCACCGCGCCGGCAGCGGCGATCCAAAAGGTGATCGAAACGAACATCACGAAGGTGAACAGCTGAACAAAAGTGCCGGTCAGGGCCAGCAGACAGGCCCAGATCCCCTGCAGGATGATGGCCCGGTCCGGCGTACGGTTACGGGGATGGACCCGGGCTGCCTGCCGAAAAAAGAGCCCGTCCCGGGCCATGGCGTAGTAGATCCGCGGCCCGGTCAGTATGGAGCCGTTGAGCGAGCCCAGGATCGAGATCATGACCGCCACGCCCACCAGCGCGCCCGCCTTTCCTCCGAACAGCCCCGTCGCGGCCAGCTCGGCGATACGGACCTCACCGGTCATGTCCGTC
>CBDUYZ010000251.1:0-4232 GCA_965371575.1 uncultured bacterium | reverse complement strand
TGCTAGCCCTTCGCCGACCTCCGCGCCCGGGCCACGGCTGCTTGCCCCAGAGCCACGGTCCCGTCGTTTGCCGGCACGAGAACCGGGCGAAAGACGGCAAACCCTTCTTCCTGCAGAAGGCGAACGGTTTGGCCCAGGAGGATCTCGTTCTGGAACACTCCGCCACCCAGCACGACCTCCTTCAGTCCGGTCCGTGCGCAGGCTTCCCGAGCGCCGGCCACGAAGAGATCGATAAGCGTCCGGTGGAACCGCGCGCTGATCTCCGCAGCAGAAGCGCCGGCCTCAAGGGCCTCCGCGACGCCCCGGATAACTGGAGAGACGGGAATAATGAAGCCCTCAACATCTTCTGAAGATTGGAGTTGCGGAAATAGTGCTCCCCCGGTGGCGCTTCGCCAAAGCGGCTTGGCCACGGTCACTTCCTTGCTGCCGGTCAAGGCCATCAATTCGATGGCGGTCTGGGCCTCGTAGTGGATTTCGAGCCACCGGCCGGTCAGAGCCGCCACGGCGTCGAACAGGCGGCCGCAGCTGCTGGTCACGGGCGAGTTGATCCCCTTGTCCAGCATTTCGACGACGGCGGCCACGGGCAGGTCTGCGAACCAGGCCAGCTCCGGCAGGTCGCCGCCGAAGGTATGTCGAAGGTAGCTGATCGCCGTACGCCAGGGAGCGCGGATCGCCGCGTCGCCCCCCGGCAGGGGCACGGGATCGAAATGACCCAGGCGGGTGAAGTCCTTCAGGTCCCCGGCCAGAATTTCCCCGCCCCAGATGGTGCCGTCGGTGCCGTAGCCGGTGCCGTCCATGATCAGGCCGATGACCGGCCCCGTCAGCCCGTGTTCGGCCATGACAGCGGCCAGGTGGGCGTGGTGATGCTGCACCGGTTCGAGCTCCACACCGGGTGAAGCCTTCTCTTTGGCCCAGCGCGTGCTGAAGTACCCCGGGTGCATATCGTGGGCGATGATCCGGGGTTCGCACTCGAGAACATCCTGCAGGGTGGCCACGGTTTCGGTGAAGAATTCGAAGGCCCGCAGGTTTTCCAGATCGCCGATGTGGGGACTGAGAAACGCCCGGTCCTCTTTCAGCAGGCAGACCGTGTTTTTCAATTCGGGGCCGACCGCCAGGATGTCGGGGCCGCCTGCCGAGGAACCCTTCAGATGGATCGGCATGGGCGCGAGACCCCGGCTGCGGCGGAACAACAGGGTGTCCCCGGCCAGATTCTGGACCACCGAGTCGTCGGCCCGGCGCACGATGTCCCGGTCATGCAGCAGCCAGGAGTCGGCGATGCCGCCCAGGCGTGTCATGGCCTCGTCGTTGCCCAGGCAGATGGGTTCGTCGCCGGCGTTGCCGCTGGTCATGACCAGGGTGGTGACGCCGTGGGCGCGCAGCTTGTCGAACAGGAGATGGTGAAGCGGAGTGTAGGGAAGCATGACACCCAGGCGCCGGTGCCCGGCCGCGACCGAGGGAGCCACCAGGTTTCCGCCCTCGATTTTTTCCAACAGCACGATGGGTGATTGGGGCGAGGTCAGAAGTGATTTTTCGACTTCGCCAACGGTTCCGAGGCTTCGCGCCACCGCCAGATTCTCGGCCATGACCGCCAGCGGCTTGGCCTCGCGGTTCTTGCACCGGCGCAGGCGTTCTACGGCCTGGTCGCTGTCTGCCCGCACGGCCAGGTGGAATCCGCCCAGGCCCTTGATTGCCAGGATCCGGCCGACTGCCAGCAACCCCGCGGCGGCTTCGAGGGGATCGGTGCGGCCGGAGATCGGCCCGGTGTCATCTTCCAGCCACACGCGTGGTCCGCACTCGGGACAGGCGTTGGGCTGGGCGTGGAAGCGGCGGTCGCCGGGATCGTCGTATTCAGCCTGGCACGCCGGGCACATGGTGAACCGGGCCATCGAGGTGTGCGGTCGGTCGTAGGGGATACGGCCGATGATCGTCCAGCGGGGCCCGCAGTTGGTGCAGTTGGTGAAAGGATACCCAAAACGACGGTCGGCCGGGTTGCGGATTTCGCGAAGGCAGTCGGCGCAGGTCGCCACGTCGGGCGGAATCAGGGTGCGGGTACCGGGTGCGTCGACCGAAGCCCGGATCTCGAAGGCCCCGGCAGCCGGTTCGGTCTCCACCAGGTCCGTCCTTACCGACACGATGTCCGCCAGGGGCGGCGCCTCGTCCGTCAGCCGGACGACGAAACGGTCCAGGGCCTCGGCAGGACCCTGGATCTCGATGACCACGCCGTCGCTGGTGTTGGTGACGAACCCAGTCAGGTTTTCGGAACCGGCCAGGTTGAAGACGAAGGGGCGGAACCCAACGCCCTGGACGAGGCCGTCGACCACCAGCCGGCAGCGGGAATCGGGCGGCGGTGGGGTCATGAGCGGTTCCGGCGCTCCCGCGACTGATCTTCCAACTGATCTTTCAACTGATTTTTCAGCCATGCGTACCACTGGTCCAGACCCTCGCCGGTCGTGGCCGATACACGGCGGAACTCGAGCCGGGGATTCACGGTTTGCGCCGCCTGTTCGCACTTGTCCACGTCGAAGTCCACGTAGGGCAGCAGGTCGATCTTGTTGATCAGGCACAGGTCCGCCGCGGCGAACATGGTGGGGTACTTCAGCGGCTTGTCGTCGCCTTCGGTGACGCTGATGATCACCACCTTGGCCGCTTCGCCAAGGTCGAACATGGCGGGGCAGACCAGGTTACCCACGTTTTCGATCATCAGGAGCGAGCCGTCGTCCGGCGCGAGTTCATCGCAGGCCCGGCGGATCATCCGCGCGTCCAGGTGGCAGCCCTTGCCGGTGTTGACCTGGATCACCGGCGCCCCGGTCGCCGCGATGCGGTCCGCATCGGTCAGCGTCTGCTGGTCGCCCTCGATGACCGCTACGGGAATATCGTCCTTCAGCGCGGTAATGGTGCGTTCGAGCAGCGTCGTCTTGCCCGATCCCGGCGATGAAACCAGGTTCAGCACGAGAATGTCCTTGGCCTCGAACCAGCCCCGGTTGCGCTGGGCCAGCAGGTTGTTCTGCTGCAGGATGTCCGTTTCGACCTGGAGCGTCCGCGAGGTTCCGTGATCATGGTCATGATCGTGGTGATGATCATGATGGTGATGGTGGTCGTGGTGATGTTCCGGCTCTCCTGGTTTCCGGAAGGTCACCGCTTCGGGGGGCTGTCCGCAGCCGCAGGTGTCGCACATGTCTCTCTCCCACTAGTAGGCTGTTGAGAAACTGGATCTGGTCGCGTTCGGAGCGCCGTGCGACCGGATTCCAGACGTGACAACGACGCGATGCTGTTGTGCATCGGGGAGGCGGAGCAACGAAGAAGCCGGCCGCACGCCGCCCGAACCCGAAGGGCAGGCGGCACTTGCGTCGCATTTCTTCGTCACTCGTCGTCGACGATGCTTTTGCATCGCCCTCCTCCTCGGTTTCTCGATCTGCTCGCAAGTGCAAGCCTGCGCGGCCGAGCCCAGTTTTTCAACAGCCTGCTAGGTTCAGAATCGGTTCAGTCCACGTTGATGGAGCGGACCCTCAGTTCCTTGCCCTGCAGGATCTCCACCAGTCCCTGTCCGCACGCCGGACAGACGGCCATGAAAAAATCCACCGCCACATCCCGGCCGCAATCGGGGCAGTGGCCGAGACCGGGGATTTCGTGGATCACCAGGGCCGCCTCAGCGGCGAGCGTGCTGCGGCGGGCCACCTCGAAACAGAATTCCAGCGCGGGGATCTCCACGCCGGCCAAATGACCCACTTCGATTTCGACGGTGTTGATCACCCGGGCTCCGGCCGACCGCGCCTCTTGCTCGGCGATATCCAGGATGCCGGTCACGATGGACATCTCATGCATGATTACAACCCGAGAAAGCGAATGGCAAGACCGCTGCCGAGAATTGCCGCACCGGCGATGGCGTGTGTGTAGCGCTCGAGCCGCTGCATGGGGATCAACCTGAGGCCCCGTTGGGCGAGGGAGACCATCAGCAGCATGGTGGCTATGGTGACGACCGCGAAGATGATTGTCACCAGCAGCAGTCCTGCGAAGCTGCTGGTGGCGGCCGGATACATGAGGATCGGAATCAGGGGTTCGCAGGGACCCAGCACGAAGATTATGAACAGAGCCCAGGGTGTAAGGCTGCGGCGGGCGCCGGTATCCTCGGCATGCACGTGGGAATGTTCGTGATGATGACTGTGATGGTGGTTGTGGGTCGTACCGTCGGAGTGCAGGTGAGCGTGGGTGTGGGTCTTGTCCCGCATGGCCTT
>CBDUYZ010000250.1:0-4256 GCA_965371575.1 uncultured bacterium | reverse complement strand
ACATTCTGGGTGATGATGTTCTCGAAGCTTTCGATTTTCTCGAAAATCCCGTTCTGGGTCGTCTGGGTCCCATCCCTTCCCTTTTCATGCAGGAACAGGGCGAGAAAACCCATGTAGGTGGCCAGGAAATCCAGAGAGGCCCTGTCGAAACCGGGCGCAGCGTTCTCCCTGGAGGATTTGCCCAAAAAGAGCAGTCCGAACTGGCGCCCGTGCAGGGCAATGGGCATGAAAACGCAACTGGCAGCCACCGTCGCCAGGGCGGGCACCGCCCGGAGGAGCAAATCGCCATCATCCAGTTTCGAGAACAAGGTCGTGCCCGACCGCCGTCCCTCGGCCAGTTCCCTGTCGAACCAGTGGGTCAACTGCTGGCCCAGGTTCTCGGTCAAGCCATGTCGAGCGGTGATCCGCAGCCCGTTCCCGTCGCCGGTGTCATCGACCATGGCGATGAATCCCGAGTCGGCTTGTACACGCTCCATCCCCGCGGTCAGAACCGACCCCAGGTTCCGTGTAACCGAAGTGTCCCCTTTGCTGAAAAGACCGGGTAGACAGGAAATGGCCTGGAGATGACTTTCGGTGTTCTGGACTCCGCCCAGCAATCCTCCCTCGATCCGGTCCCGCAATTCGACCACCGCCGAGGCCAAAGCGGAGTCTTCGAAGCTGGTCGCGTGCCTTTCCAGTTCGAACACGGTCAACAGGGCGTCATCGAACTGGCTCAAACGGATCTGGATTTCCGCCAAACGCTCAAGGATATCGCACAACATCCGGTCGCTGACCGAAGAAGCCCCGTTTTCCTGGGCGGTCATGAGATAGCGACGCAACAGAAGCAACTCGGCTTCGCTGGCGCTCTCCAGCCGGTGATCGGTGAAATCGAGGATGGTGCGGCACCAGTGATGGACAAGCTTCTGTTCGCTGAAGATTGCAATAGCCTGTCGAAAATGGTGATCCGATTGTTTGAAATCAGACTGCCCTGAATAGGCCTTCCCCAAAGTGGCGTGGCAGAAACCCAGTTCGTAGTTCTCGCTGCATTTCTCACAGACCGCCAGCGCGACCTGACTGACTGCCACAGCTTTCTCAAGACGGCCCGCCGCCAGATGCGCCTCGCCCATGCGGCGCTGTAATTCCCCCTCGAGATCATTGCCGGCGGCGATGTTACGGGATTTCTCCAGGCCCAGCTGGTAATTGAAACGGGCCTTCTCGTGCTCACCCCGGAGCAGCAGGATGTCCCCCAGGTATTCATCGGCGATGGTCGATTCCCGCAGAAAACGGTTCTGATCGGCGAAGCCCTTGCCCTCGAGAATCAATTCCTCGGCGCGGGCCAATCGGCCGGACAGGGTTTCCAGGCGCCCCATGGCGAGGTATAGACGGGTCTGCCTCATCCGGTCCCCGAGACTGATGGCCAACCGCAGGCCCTTCTCGAGCAGGGAACGGGATTCACCCAGCCGGCCGACCTTCTGCAGGATAATGCCCTGGTTGAGGTAGAACCCTGGCAACAGATGGCTGGCGCCGATACCGTGGGCCAGTTCCACCGCCTTGTCCATCAAGCCGATGGCGTGATCCCACCGGCACCGGATCTTATGCAGCAGGGCCAAGTTGTTCAGCAGGTTGGCCACGCCCAGATCATGTCCGATGCGCCGGAAGGTGGAAAGCCCGTCGTTGAAGAATTCCTCGGCCTTTTCCAGACGACCTAGCCTCAGATAGCAGATACCCATGCCCACCTGGAGAATCGCTACATCGGTGTGATTGTCCGTCAGGGCCAGGACCGAGAACGCGCGTTTGGCCAGGTTAAGGGCATCGTGGAGCCGTCCTCTCTCCCGCAAGGCGGTGGAGCGACGGGTCTGGAAGACAGCCCGGTTGACGGCGATTTCGTCCGGATCCGCCACGGTCGAAGTGCGGACAATGAGGTCTTCAGCCCGGTCCACAAGCACATCAACCTGGTCGAGGTTGCCAAGCAGGATGTTGGCATCGACCGCCTTTCGGAGCACGCGAACGGCCTGATCCCGATCCATCAAGGACAGAACGTTTTCGTCGATCAGTTGGCCATAGTAATCCAAGGCGGTGGAATAGGAGGACGCGTAGAAATGGAGATCACCGATTTCCTCCATACGGGCCCACTCGGACCCGTGGCGGGGACGGGACCTCTCTGGCTTATCCGCGCTTGATCGACGTTGGTTTTTGAAATTATCACTCATCAACCGCATCCCTCGGCGAGGAAGTGGACCGTTGACAACTAAATCTTTTTCCCGACTTCAGAACCGCCCCTTCGAACCGCCCCTCTGGGCCGTGCTAAAGAACCTGGGCCGTGCTAAAGAACCAGCCTTATCAGTGACATCAGGATGAGCAGGTACTCATCAAGGATCGAATCCCCCGTGTCACTACTTCCGTCCAATTTCCCTTTAATCTCGATTTTTTCGATAACTCCGTAACCATCTCCGGCGTCGCCCGGATCCCCACCTGCTGATTCATCCTCGAACCCAGTGACCTCGAAGACTAAATCTTTCTGGGAAGATCCATGGTCGGATCCTAGGTATACGGATAGTTCGTCCGCGTAGGCAACGGACGTGAGAAAGGAAACGGACAGTAGTGAGCACGTCACCAGAAGGGCTAGAACGGTAAGATTTCTTTTCATGTTCCTCTCCTCCAACGCAGCACCCCGTCATAACGATGCAACCCGCCAAATTCCCATACATGCCCGGGAAATCACGAGTCCAACAATATTTCCCTATCTATTTACGGATCGACGGCCTGGCAGTCAACCCATTTCACGAATCAAACCGCTTCGGGCTGGGTGCGAAGTCCGTATTTCGTGATCTTCTTGTAGAGGTTGCTCCGCTGCATTCCCAGCGCTTCCGCCGTCTTACTGACATTGTACAGGTTTTCCTTCAGCTTGTGTTGAAGAAAAGCCCCCTCGCTTGCGGATTTGAAAGCCTGGAAGTCGGTACAATCGAAGAAGGAATACTCCCGGGCCGCTTCCTGGGCAGCGCCAGGCAGCACGGGCAGATCCCCCGGTTTGACGACCTCATTCGGCGCCAGAATCAACAATCTTTCCACCAGGTTACGCAATTCCCTAACATTGCCGGGCCAGGAGTATTCACGCAGGATCGCGAGTGTCTCGGGATCAAAACGACAGGGTTTCATTTTCAGACGGGAGGCCAGATCGGCCATGAACCATTCCAGCAGCAAATCCGTATCACCTTCCCTTTCCCGCAGAGGAGGCAGATGAACGGAAAGGACATTCAGACGGAAGAAGAGATCCTGTCGGAAACCGGACTCCGGGGAGGAGAGGTCCCGGTTGGTGGCCGCCACGATACGGACATCCACGACCTTGGTGTCCCCTCCTCCGACCCGCTGGAACCTGCTCTCCTCAACCGCCTTGAGGACCTTGGCCTGGGCCTCCTCGTTCATGTCGCCGATCTCGTCCAGAAACAGGGTGCCTCCGTCGGCCAACTCGAACTTCCCGATCCTCTGTCTATCGGCGCCGGTGAAACTTCCTTTTTCATGGCCGAACAGTTCGCTTTCCACCAGATCCCGGGGAATGGCGGCGCAATTGACTTCCACCAGGGGACGGTCCCGCCGGGCGCTGGACTGGTGGATCGCACGGACCACGAGTTCCTTTCCCGTGCCATTCTCCCCGGTAACCAGGACGGTGGCATCACTGGGGGCGACCTTCTCGATGAAGACCCTGACTTCCCGCATGCCCCGGCATTCCCCCACCAGGGGATGGAACACCTCCGTCTGCTCCTGTAGAATCCGCCTGTCAGACAGCACTTCCTGGTGATCCAGGCAATTGGTCAAAGTCATAAGCAGACGCGACCTGTCCAACGGTTTTTCCAGAAAGTCGTAGGCACCCTTGCGGACAGCATCGACGGCGGTTTCGATATTGCCGTGACCGGAAATGACAATGACTGGAATGTGATGATTGTCGGCGGCGAGACGCTCGAGAACCTCGAACCCGTCCATGCCGGGCATCTTGATATCCAGGAGAATTACATCGGGTACCGAGGACGCCACTACCGAGAGCCCATCGGCGCCGGAACCGGCTTTTTTGACTTCGTAGCCCTCGTAGGAAAGAATCTGCTCGAGGGTTTCCCGGATAGCGATTTCATCGTCGATGATCAGGACCGTCTTCAATGGTCTTCCCTTTTCAAGATCGACGGCTTGCGTGTTCTGGTCGCCGATAGGTTATTGACGAGGCCTGGCGAGCCTGCCGCCATACCTTGCACCGTTTCGCAAGCGGGTGTCAAGACCAGTCCGGTACT
>CBDUYZ010000249.1:0-4267 GCA_965371575.1 uncultured bacterium | reverse complement strand
CTTCGGGCAAAGGCCGCGGACCGAACCGAAACTGAACAGGGAGTCTCTACTGCCGAGCTCTGGCAGCGAGTCGTGGAGAAAGCGCAGGGGGACAAGGCCGACATCCTGACCATGGCGTTGGTCCACACCGTCACCGAAGAGGTGCAGTGGATCGGCGAGATCAAGGGCAGGATGCTCGAGACCTGCCGTCGGGAGAAGTGGGGGAGTTTCTGGGAGCTGGCGCGCGTGACCTTCGACACGGCCGTCGGCTTCGATGCCATCCACGACAAGCTCTCCGAAGACGAGCGGACGATGATCCGCGAGGCGCTGGCCGATAAAGGCGTTAAGCCGCTGCTGAAGAGTATCGCCGCCAGGCCGTGGACGAACAACGAGCCCTTGGCGCAATCCGGCGCGCTGGGCCTGGCGGCTCTTGCGTTGGTCGATGAACCGGACTTTCCAGAGGCTGGCGAATGGGCTGCGCAGTCCGTCAGGATGCTCAAGGAGATGTTCGAGGACGAGCGCCACACCGACGGAGGCTACTATGAGTGTACGCTCGGCTACGGCACGGTGGGGATGGATCATGATGGCAGGGGCGCCATCCTGCTGCCCGATGCACTGAAGCGCGCCACCGGCGACAATTCGCTGCTGCGCCATCCGTGGCTGAGGGAGCTCATGTACTACGCCATGTACACGATGCGGCCCGATGGCGATGGTGGCGTGGGTTTCTGCGACACCTGGCAGGGTTCGGGTTTTGAGCTTACGGCCCTGCGCGTTGCCAGGGAGCTCAAGAGCGGCCACGGCATGTGGTACGTCCAGAAGACGGGGCTCCTCCGCAACAAGTACTACCCGGGTCCGGCGACGCTGTTCCTGTTCTACGACCCGGCCGTCAAGGCGCGCACGCCCGAGGGTGAGGTGCCGACCTCGAAGCACTTCCGCGGCATTGGTTGGGTGACGCTCCGAACGGGTTGGGATGACCCGGACGGGATACTCTTCGCCATGCAAACCGACACCGGCAGCCACTCCCACGAGCACAACTCAATGAACCACTTCGAGATCCACGCCTACCGGTCGCGGCTGGCCACCTCGCCAGGGTATCATCACGGCCGCACGTGGCGGGCGACGCTCGGCCACAACGTTCTGTGGCTGGACGGACAGGGCCAGAAGAATCCGATGCAGGGCCGGCCGTTCGGCGAGATCAAGGAGTTCATCGGCTCGGACTTCTTCGACTACACGGTGGGCGAGGCGCACTGCTACGGCAAGCGGGACGACCCCTGGCTCGAGTTCTGGAACCGCCATGTGGTCTTCGCCAAGCCCGACTATATCGTGCTCTATGACGAGGTCAAGACCTCCAAAGAAAGGCCGCGAAAGGTCTCCTGGGTGTTGCAGGTGACCACGCCCCACGCCATAGCCCAGAAGGGCGAATACAAAGTGGAGGATGACACGCTTATCAGCCTTCCCCTTGCCCAGGGTAGGCACGCGAAGTACGGCAACGAGGGGCAGTTGTTCGGCAAGGTGCTCCTGCCTCAGCCCTTCACGACCCACGTCGGGATGTTCAGCGGGAAGTACTTTCCCAACGAGACTTACGGCCCTTACTATGAACTCTGCCCGCCTGATAAGGTGACCGAAACGGCATTCCTGGTTGTTCTCTACCCACAGCTTCGCGGCGCACCGGCCCCTGAGGTCAAGAAGGCCGATGCGAAGAATGGTATCGCCTTCGAGGTCGCCGTCCCCAACGGGAGGAACTTCCACCTGTACAACACTGGAGAGGGCACAGCCGCCAGCGCACGACAGGAGTTAGATGGACTGATCTCGATGGTGAGCGTCGATTTAGCTGGCAAGCTTACTCGCTACGCTATGTGCGGGGGCAGGAGGCTCACATTCGAGGACAAGACACTCATATCGAGCAGCACTCCAGTTGCAGGGGCAGCGTTCGCGTCGTTTGTCAGCTACACGCGGGACAAGTCGCGTACGCCCCACAAGAAAATCGCCGATAACGAATTCTACGGTGTGATCAAGATAACGAAAGCGGTTGACATCTC
The DNA here is from genome assembly GCA_965371575.1 of uncultured bacterium. Taxonomy (GTDB): domain Bacteria; phylum Krumholzibacteriota; class Krumholzibacteriia; order LZORAL124-64-63; family LZORAL124-64-63; genus JAGLCY01. Next base: position 2,249 of record CBDUYZ010000249.1, on the reverse strand, counting down.
GTTCGTGCTCCCACGCCAAGCCGCGTCGCTGGAAATTAACGGAAAACAGACGAGCAATTTCAGCTCCACGCCGGCAGGCCTGACGCAGTTGAACCTCCAGCCGGGTACACACAAGCTGGAGTTCAAGTTGGGGAGGATGCGAAACGCGGCAAAGCAAAATATCAACTCCAACCGCCTCTCAGCCGGGGTGGGGAAGGTGGTCATCACGCCGCCGGTCGGAGTTTACCTGGGTGGATATGCCCTGCGCACAAAGCCATCCACCGGTGTGGACCGCGACCTCTACGCCCGGGCCCTTGTGCTCGACGACGGCCGCAGCCGGGTTGGACTCGTCGTGGCGGACGTCATCGGCCTCGGCGACGCGACTGTTGCGGAGGTTCGTCGGCTGGCTCAAGCGAAGGCAGACATAGCCCCAAGGAACCTCACCGTGGTCTGCACCCACTCACATTCAGCTCCGGGCACAAGGTACAGCAGTACTTATGCAATAGATGCCGACTGGTCTCGGCTCCTCCCCGCACTGATGACCGAAGCAGTTACCGAAGCCGTCCGCAATATGACCCGTTGCCGCGTCGGCTCAGCGCGAGCAACCGTTGGCGGCGTCTCATTCGACCGTACTGCCCGCCTCGGCGAAGGCGGACCCATCGACCAGGAAGTCGTCGCATTCGTTGCCGAGACCCTCAACGGCGAACCGCTGGCTATGTTAATCAACTTCGCCTGCCACCCCGTTGTCTTCGGCCCGAGGAACCTCTTGATTTCCCCTGACTATCCCGGTTATCTCGTGGACTTCGTCGAACGAACCTGGGGAGGCACGGCCATCTTCGTCAACGGTTGCTGCGGTGACATTGACCCGTATTGCAACGGTATCAAATGGGGAGCGGGCGATTCGAAGGAATGCCAACGGATGGCTCAGGCCATCGGCGGCGCTGCACTTCAAGCGGCATCTGGAACCAAGCTTAAATCAGACTTCCGAGTCAACGGCCGCAGCAGCATAATCGACCTTCCACTCAGACCTGTTCCTTCCCGGGAAAAAGCCAACACAATACTCCGCGAGGCGGAAAAAAAACTCCAGAGCGCGGGCGGATCAAAGGCCAGCCGATGGGAAGCCGAGTATATGCTCCGCTGGGCAAAGGCACAGGCAAAGCTTGCCGAAGAGGGCAGGAAACCGAGAATCCGCATGGAAATCCAGGCCCTTAACCTTGGTCCCGAAACACTCGTTTGCGTCCCCGCCGAGGTCTTCAGCGGCATCGGCCTCAACATCAAGCGGAGCCTCGACGGACAACAAACAATGGTCGTGGGCTACGCTAACGGGTGCCTCGGCTACATCCCTACACGCGCTGCTTTCCACACGCAAGGCTACGCAACCAGACTGGCTACACACCTCTCCAACGGCACGGCCCTGGCGCCATCCGTAGGAGAGGTCATCGCCAAGCAAGCCGTCACGTTTGCACGGTCGCTCCGGCGGCCGCCGTGAGGCAAGCGGAAGCGATAACAGATTCCGACGGGCCTGACCCGGTTGAAGCTTCGCCCGGGTACCTATAATCTGAAATTCAAAATGAAGTGAGTCAATGGAGGTGCAATTATGAAATTTTTGGCTCTTCCGAATAATGGGTAGGTGGAGTTGCATGAAAAAGGACATGGCCTTACACTTTATGGAAAAATCCGAAAGGCAAAGTCATGTCCACCAGTATCTTGTATCATATGTTTGGAGTTGTTGGAGTGCAATACAAATCGTTTAACCTTAAGAAACTCCGCCATATTGCCATTGACGATGAATATCTCAAACTGAGAATCTTCAACTTGCACAACTCAATATACGCATTAACCGGATGAACCCAAATTCTGATATAATCACACTCAGAACGGCACTTACTCTGCAGCATCTGTCGGTCGATTCAACCGGATGTCATCAAAGAAAATCTTACCAGAACCACCGGGCGTTGTCATATTGCCTTTAGTGCCAAGACCAATAGCGATCCTGTCAACATCGGTCAGATTGATGCCCTGATCGGCAAAAGCCTGTAGAGGAATAACCCACTCTGTCCAGGTGTCTATCGTTGCCGCGGTCGGATTATCGTGAACTACTACAGCAGGCGCGCCGGCACTGTTGGACACGGCGACATATAACGGCTCGGCGGCGTTGCTGGTTATGCCGACATCCTGGTTCGCCCATTGCGGACCGACCGTACCGGTAATCGTGACGTTGGAGAATACGGCCTCGCACGTGGCACTATTGGTATGAGCAGTAACTGCCA
>CBDUYZ010000248.1:0-4282 GCA_965371575.1 uncultured bacterium | reverse complement strand
AATACTTCCGACTTGCGGTCCTTCACCCGCAGGAACAGCTTGCCGTCGCGGTCTATGACGTAGAAGACCATCGAACCGGTCGTCAACATCGTGGGTTTACCGTCCATGTCCGTGGCCAGGGTACAGCTGGACAGTCGGCCATCGCTTCGGCCGTCAAGGCGCTCGACCTCGGCGTCCTGGTGGGCCGAGAACATGATCTCGTCCCCGGTCACGGCGAGGGAACCGAGCCAGTACGGCGCCCCTGCGGCCAGGATCACGTCGGCGTCGGAGCTGGCCCCCAGGGAACTGACTCCCTCCTGCAAGGGATGCAGACCGACCAGGGTCAGCCACCCGGTGTCGCTGCGCAGGCGTGCGAGGCGTACAGCGTGCCACTGGTCGACTTCGGCGATGTACTCGGGATCGGTCTTTTCACCGCCGCAGCCGACGAGCGACAACAGGACTCCGCACAGCCACAGATTTTTCCACATGATCGTCCTCTTTCATACGTCGACTGGAATCATTCACGAAGAGCCAACTGCGACAGACGCCAGTTGGCCAGCTCGAATTCGCTCAAGCGGTCCGTGAAGTTACCCCGATCGATGGTGGTACACATGTTCACGCAGGCGGTGAACATCTCCTCGGCCTCTGTCGCCTGACCCCGCAAAAGCTGGACTTCCCCTGCATAGTAGAAACCTTCACATAGCTGCTGGCTGTCCGTGGAATCGGCCGCGGCCACGAGCTGAGCGGGCGTCATTTCACCTGCCAGGCAGACCAGGATGCTCGCCAGCCAGTCGTTGTCGCCGGTGTGGAGCCGGGCCTCGGCCACCGCGGCATCCGCCTCCTGATGGCGACCCTGCTCATGCAGCACCAGGACGAGCCGGACATTGCCGAACGTGGTCCTGGCCAGCAGGCGATGGGACTGCCGGAAGTCCTCGGCGGCTTCTGCCAGCTGACCCAGAATCCACAGCGGGGTCCCCCGGTGATAATAATACCAACCGGTGGGTCGATCCTGGTCTTCCGCGATGGCGATGGCTCTTGTGTAGTCTGCCACGGCGGCGGCGTAGTTCCCGAGCCAGCGGTTGATCTGGGCGCGCGCCTTGTGATTCTGCAGATTGGTGGGCGCTTCGGCCAGAGCTCTATCGATTTCCGTCAGCGCGTCCTGGGGCCGCCCCGAACGGCACAACAGGGTACACCGGAAGGTCAGCCAGAAATCCCGCCGCTGGTCCCCCATCTCCAGTAGACGGTAGGCCGCGGCCAGGCCGTTCTGCAGATCACCGGTCATGGCGCTGAGACGGGCCATGTTTTCCAACGCCAGTTTGTGGTCCGGATCGTGGGCCAACGCGATGCGCGACCAGGCCAGGGCCTGTTCGAAATCGACGGTTGTGAAGGAGCGCAGGTACCAGCTGTCCGCCAGGCTGCGATCCTCTGCGTTGCCGGCCCAGGCGGCGAAATCGTCGTCGACGGTGGGATCCTTGACCACTCCGATCTCCGAACGCAGGGCCCGGTAGAGCCATTGGTCCGGCTCGGCCCGGAGTTGGTCGCTCAAGAAATTCAGCGCCAAATTCTTTTCCCCCACCTCACTCAAAGCCAGGGCCTTGAGCAGAACCGCCTCCGGCAAATCCGGGTACTTCACCGGAGCGGCCAAGGCGTTGTGCCTGCTGACCCGGCTGGACGGATTGGGAACGAGAAGCTGGTACCGCATTTCCAGGATCCCGATCCGGGCCTGCTCCCGGTCGTAGGGCGGCTGCATCGCCTGCCAGGCCCAGATCGCCGCCAGAACCAGGGCCACCACACCCAGCACGCCGGCCAAGCGGTGCCTCAACAAGACCTTGCGCCAGACGTAGAGCCGGGTGGGCTGTCGGGCCAGGATGGGCTCCTTGTCCATGAGACGGCGCAGATCCTCCCCCAGACCCGCGGCCGAGGAGTAGCGCCGACCAGGATCCTTGGCCAAAGCCTTGAGAACGATTGTTTCCAGATCTCCCCGCAACGAGGAATCCAGCCGGCTAGGCCGGGCGGGTTCCTCTTCGCAGATGCTCGTCACCGTTTCGAGCGTGAAGCTGCTGGCATCGTGGGGAGGTTTGCCCGTCAGGAGCTCGTACAGGACCACGCCCAGGGAATACACATCCGAAGGCGTGCCGATGTCGGACACCTTGCCCCGGATCTGCTCGGGGCTCATGTACCGGGGCGTACCCGCCATCAGGCCCGTGCGGGTCATCGAGATGCTGACCCCCGGATCCGGACGGGTCAGATGGGCGAGGCCGAAATCCAGGATCTTGGGCTCACCCTGCCCGGTGATCAGGATGTTGGCGGGCTTCAGGTCACGGTGGACCACCCCGAGGTCATGGGCGCACTGGACCGCCTGACAGATCTTCCGGAAGAGCTCGAGCCTTTCCCTGCGCGCCAGATGTTTCTCACGGATGTAGACATTGAGCGGCTGACCGTGGACCAGCTCCATGGCGAAGTAGTGAAGACCTTCTTCGGTCCGGCCGGCCTCGTAGATCGTCACGATGGCAGGGTGATGCAGACCGGCCAGGGTCTGGGTCTCGCGCAGGAAATGCTTGATGTGATTCTTGCCGGCGAAGCGGCCGCCCCGCAGGACCTTGAGGGCAATGGTGCGGCGCGGGGATTCCTGTTCCGCCTCGTAGACGATGGCCTGCCCCCCTTCCCCGAGCAGACCCTTGACGGTGTATGACCCGATTTTCCCGGGCAGGGAAACCACCTCGGATAAATCGGCGCTGATGAGCCGGATGTCCGCCCTGATTTTTTCGGCGCGGCGGAGGCATTGCGGGCATTCGACCAGATGGGCGGCCAATTCCGGAGCTTCCCGGTCGATCCAGCTCCAGAGTTTTGTTTCCGGAAGATCGCAACCCATCCTACTGCCTTCGGTCGAGAGATTGGGCAATCGAAAAATAAGCACCCGGCTCGGTACGGAGTATTCCACCAACCTGTTGGCATTCTACCTCATCCTGGCGGAAAAGTGAAAAGACTGCGGGAAAAATTTCCGTCGAATCACCCACCGTGGTGTTATAGTGGACGGGTGAAATCACTACGGAAGGTCCCAGCCATGCCCGAACCCCAGAGCCCCGACCATTCCCTGGCCGACCTGACCCCCGCCCTGGTGACCCGCCTTCGCGACGGGGACACCGCCGCCGGTAAACTGCTCTGCGAGCTCTATCACCCCCCGTTGATGCGCTTCTGCTTCCGGTATCTCGGCAGCCAGGACGAAGCAGAGGACGTGGTGCAGGAGGTTTTCCTGCGCGTCCTGAAAAACAACGCCCTGCCCGTGAATTTCCGGGCGTGGATCTACAAGATCGCCCGCAACCGCTGCCTGGACGTGATTCGCTCGCGAGGCCGCCGGTGCGACGACCAGGAACTGCCCACGGCCTCTCGGATCGACGCCGACCTGACCGGTTGCCTGACTCGGCTGGTGCGCCGGGAACAACGGGCCCACCTCAAACGCGCCTTGGCCGAGCTGCCGGAAAACCAACGGGAAGTTCTGCACCTGCGCTACGCCGAGGATCTTTCCCGGGCCGAGATCGCCGAGGTGCTCGATCTGCCCGAACCCCTGGTCAAATCACGGCTTTACGAGGGCATGGTCAGATTGCGGTCCACCGATTTCCTGTTGGATCAGAAATAATTCCCTTTTTTTCCGTCGCTTCCGCTGTTGAGGCGTCATTCATCATGAGGGCCTGTGGTTCCGCTCTAGGGAACCGTTAAAAAGGACAAGCGAAGTCAGGGGGGGTGTCCCTTTTCGCTGCTTTGCTGGTGTTGGGCGACACCGGGGCTGCGCCGACGAGTATGGACTCCCCCCCCTCCGCCAAGACGACCTGGTAGGACCGGCCCGAACGCCGCATCGCACACCGCAAGGGGGCAGGAGGGAAGGCGAAGACCCCCCGGGGTCTTCGCCGACCGTCAGTTCCCCGCAGTGGTCAACGCCACGAGCCTTTCGAATTCGGCATTCCCGCGCAAGGAATTCAAATCGGGATCCTCCAGGATGTAGGGGTTGGAAAACCCGTTTTCCACGGCGAGGCGCAGGTGTGTCAAGGCGCTTTCCTGGTCTTCCAGAACCGCGTTCAGGCAGGCCAGGTTGTAATGATTCATCAGAAGGTCCCCGTTGTCCGCGGGCAGCAGCCTGGTTTGGATTTCAACCGCCTCGTCTAAATATGAGCGGGCCTTTTCGTGGTGGCCCAGGTAGTACTCGAGTACCCCCAACCGCCCCAGGCCAAAGGCCGGGTGGAGCGCTCCAACGGAACGCACCAGGAACGGTTCGTTAAAAAAACTGGCTTTACGCGGCCTCACAACC
>CBDUYZ010000247.1:0-4295 GCA_965371575.1 uncultured bacterium | reverse complement strand
GCAATTGCGGGGACAGGCCGTGATGTGAACCGACTTGCTTATTTTACATCCTCCGGAAGTGCTTCGGCCGCTATGTCGGCCTCGGCCGTCAATGGCCCAATCCTTTCAAGCGGCGGGTTTTGCCCCTGTCGCTTGTCCCGCCCACGCCGAAACGGAAGCTCCAGGCCCCGCCCGACATGCTGTCGGTGTTCTCGTTGCGCTGGCCGATCCATTCGCGCCGGATATCCGCACCCAGGAAAAAACTGCGGTTCCTGTTCAGGAACAGCCTGTAACCCAGACCCACGTTGCCGTTGACGGCTACGAGCTCGATTTCCTCGTCCTTGAAGGGAATGACCGCGTCGCCCCCGATGCCCAGGAACAGGTCCAGGTCGTGGCGGCCCTGCTGAAATACGACACGCCCGAATTCCAATCCGACATAGATGGCATCGAAGCGGTTGGACCAGCCACTGATCCCGTCTTCATCCACCCAGTAAGGCACGCTGGTGCGTCCGATCCTCATCTCCATGGCCATCCGCAGCAACCAGCGCGGCCAGCGGACACCGAACAGCATCCCCACCAGGGGTTTGTCGCCGGCGAATTCCACGTTGCCCCGGGGCCGCCAGCCGCCGCCGGTCAGGGCAAATGTCACTACGAGGTTGCTCCTGGTCAGTTCGGCCATTTCCTCGTCGTAGTAATAACGCAGCCAGGTATCTTCCAGATCTTCGCTTTCCAGAAGAGCCCAGGCCTCGGCGGTCTGCTCCGCATAGAAAAGACATAAGAACTCTTCAAGGCTGCGGTGAGGCACGTGCGGCAGAAGCTGATCGGCGAAACTTTTGCTGAAATCATCGAATTTTTTCCGGAGATCCGGAAATTTCGACTTCACCGGAGGGTCGTAACGATCAATCAACTGGACGATGACGTCCGCCGCATACTGGTCCTCATCGAAGCCCGCATCCCAGATGCTGCCCAGCAATTTGATCCGGAACACCGGCTCCGTATACAGGCAACGGCTTTCCCAGTAGAACACGAACTCATACAGGAGATCGGGCCGATCCGAAAAGACAAAGCGTGGAATTTCCCGGTAGGCGAAGGCGTTCAGGTCGGTGCAGCCCTGAGTGTCGAGTTTGTCGAAAAATTCCTCGTTCAGCTCCACCGGCAGGGGAGCGGGTGAATCAACCGCTGTCGTGTCACCGGCAGCCGGCGAGGTTTCCGCAGCCGCCGGGCAGGACAGCAGGACCGGCAAAATCACCGGCAGGAGGATGATCGCTGTCACTCCCTTCACCGCAACTCCTCGGTTGTCGTCTGCTGCAAACACCCTTCCTGCTGGGCATTATAGACAGCCCGGCGGTTCCCTCAAGGAGGATTCAGGAAATGGCTCGAATTGGCTGGTCGCGGAATCGCGTAGAGATGGCTGCTCGCTGGTCACCCGGCGCTTCGCGGTGACAAAAATCCAGGTCAGGTCAGTCGTCGGGTGTATCTGCCGGCTCGTCCGGCTTCTTCTGGCCCTTCTTCAGGAAATCCAGAGAAGCGGAGTTGATGCAGTAGCGCCGTCCCGTGGGCTGCGGCCCGTCGGGGAAGACATGGCCGAGATGGGCCTCGCACCTGCTGCAGACGATCTCAGTGCGCACCATCCCGTAGCTGATGTCCTTGATCTCGTCAACCGAGTCCTTGTCCACCGGCTTGTAGTAGCTGGGCCAACCGCTGCCGGAATCATATTTCGTATCCGAAGAAAACAGTTCCTGGCCGCAGCCCACACAGGTGTAGGTGCCGTCTTCGTGATGATTCCAGTATTTCCCCGTGAACGGCCGTTCGGTGACGCTGCACCGGGTCACCTGGTACTGTTTTTCGTCGAGTTGGGTTTTCCATTCCTCTTCGGTCTTGCGGACTTTCACATCCCCTCCATCGTTCTTGGCGTCCGTGTTCTTGGCGGAATCGCTAGTATCGTTCTGGCGGATGACCGCCGTCACCATGGCGATGGGACCACGGCCCGCGCCGAGCATCTTCCGGGCACGAAGACCCTGCCGGCCCGCGGGCACGATATTCATCAGCAGGGCCAAGGAGCCCAGCAGCAGGGTGCCCATTACGAGGATTTTAATCATAGCCGGCTCTCCGAGCATCTGGTTTTCCTTCTCGACAGTATACGTAAATATCGTTCCGTCGCCTTCGCATGATGTGTGATATGGACTGAAATGCGTGGGACGAATTTTGGTTCCGGGAGCGTGGGGCTGGGACCGCACAAAAAGGGCACCCCGGCCGGAGGAGCGCCCCGCAAAAACGGTTTCAGTCTGGTAGGATCAGCCGTCGAGACAGGCGTTCCACTTGGCTACATCGTCGGCCATCTTTTCGAGCAGCGCGGAGCTGTCGCCCTCGATGGTGACCTTCTTCATGCCGTCCCCGCCGGCGATTGCCTTGACCACTTCCTGGTCTGCTTCACCGACGATGCGGCCGAAAACCGTGTGCTTGCCGTCGAGCCAGGGCGTGGCGACATGAGTGATGAAGAGCTGGCTGCCGTTGGTGCCGGGGCCGGCGTTGGCCATCGACATGACGCCGGGGCCGTCGTGTTTGAGGTCGGCAGTGCATTCGTCGGCGAACTGGTAGCCGGGGCCGCCGGTGCCGGTACCCTGGGGACATCCGCCCTGGATCATGAAATCTTCGATCACGCGGTGGAAGATGAGACCGTCGTAATAGCCCCGGTTGGCGAGATTGACGAAATTGGCCACGGTCAAGGGGGCCTGGTCTGCGAACAGGACCAGATTGATGACACCCTTGTCGGTCTCGATGACGGCTTTCAGATCAGACACGGCTCTCTCCTCGGCTGGAATGGATATTCGGAACCGGTAACCGCAGGAAAATAACAGATGTCGGAGCGCCCGCCAACCTGCGTTCGGTTGACCGTCCCGGGGGCGTCCGGTATGGTCCCGGCAGCGATCCACAAGGAGCTTTTTCCTGACCTGTTGGAGATCACCAGCGGAGCGGATCCGACTCTTCCACCCCCGGGAGGCGCCCATGCAGACCACGACCGCGAGCAAGGCCTTCCTCCTGCTGCTGCTGGCTGCCGTCACCATGACGTTTCTGTCCATGATCAAGGCCTTCATCATGTCCGTGCTGCTGGCCGGCATCTTTTCCTCCCTGGCCCAGCCGGTCTACCGACGCTTCACCCGTTGGTTCGGGGGACGCCGTCCGGCCGCCTCGATCGCCACCCTGGCAATGATCGTGCTGGTGATCCTCCTGCCGCTGGGCTTCCTGCTGGGGGTGGTCACCTCCGAGGCGATCAAGGTGGGCGAATCGGTCTCGCCCTGGGTCCAGGACAAGCTCAACAACCCCGACCAGGTGATCGTCTGGCTGCAGGGCCTGCCCTACTACGACAAGATCGCCCCCTACCAGGACGACATCCTGACCCGCGCCGGTCAGATGGTGGGTGTTCTCAGCAAATTCCTGATCAACAACCTTTCTCACGCCACGACCGGGACGATCCAATTCCTGTTCATGCTGATGATCATGCTCTACAGCATGTACTTCTTCCTCATGGACGGCGGCAAGCTCATCGATCTCATCCTGTATTACCTGCCCCTCGAAGACCATGAAGAGCGGCGCCTGCTCGACAAGTTCAGTTCCGTGACCCGGGCCACCCTCAAGGGGACCGCCGTGATCGGCATCCTGCAGGGCGGGTTGGCGGGCCTCGCTTTCGCTGTCGTCGGCATACCCAGCGCGGTGTTCTGGGGCACGCTGATGGTCGTATTGTCCATCATCCCCGGCATAGGCACCGCGTTGATCTGGGTGCCGGCCGTGGCGATCCTGATCGCGGGCGGCAGTTTGGCCAAAGGCATCGGTCTGGCCCTCTTCTGCGGGCTGATCGTCGGCAGCATCGACAACGTGGTACGACCCCGCCTGGTGGGCAAGGACACCCAGATGCCCGACCTGCTGATCCTGCTGGGCACCTTGGGCGGCATCATGATGTTCGGTGTGCTGGGTTTGATTCTGGGCCCGATCGTGGCGGCCTTGTTCGTCACGGTTTGGGAAATCTATGCAGTGGTGTTCAGGAACATGCTGCCGCCGGGCCGCCTCTCCGTCGCGGAAGCCGTTCCCGAGGCGGGGGCCGGTGAACAGGACGACACGGCATAACCCGCTGGTTGTGCCTCTGAAATTGTGTTTTTCCTGTTTCCTCGCTCTTCAAAGGCCGGTTCGTGATCGTCCGCCAGCGGTTCGACGGACCGCCGGAACGACGTCAGGAGGAGCCGTCCTTACGGCCGACCCGGGCGACCTTGATGAGGTTGGTCGTGCCCGCGACATGGAAGGGCAGTCCGGCGGTGATCACC
>CBDUYZ010000246.1:0-4305 GCA_965371575.1 uncultured bacterium | reverse complement strand
CTAGCTCTCCTTCTCCGTCCATACCTCGATTATCCGCAGGATGGTTTCCGTGGCGAGTTCCATGTCCTTGATGCAGATCCATTCGCCGTAGCCGTGGAAATCCTGCTCGCCCGTGAAGATGTTCGGCGTCGGCAGGCCCTTGGCCGACAAGGTCGAGCCATCGGTGCCGCCCCGGATCGACCCTTGGCGGGGTTCCATGCCCGCCCGCTTGACCGCCTCCAGGGCATAGGCCATGGCGCGGGGTTCCTTCTCCAGGTCGTACTTCATGTTCCGGTAGTATTCCTTGATCTCGATCTTGTAGCTGGAATTTGGCCACTTCGCGCTGGCCGCGGCGGCATACCTGTCGATCATCTCTGCCTTGGGCCGCAGGCCGTCCATTTGGAAATCGCGGATCAGCAGGGTGACCACGGTCTCGCTGGTGTTGCCCTTGATGCTGATGGGGTGGATGTAGCCCTCCATGCCCTCGGTGGTCTCGGGGGTGCCCTCGCGCGGCAGGCTGGCGATGAATTCGCCGGCCACCTTGACCGAGGGGACCATCTTGTCCTTGGCGTAGCCGGGGTGGATGTCGCGGCCCACGAAGGTCACTATGGCGCTGTCGGCGCAGAAGGTCTCGTTCTCAACCTCGCCGCGCTGGCCGCCATCCATGGTGTAGGCCACCGTGGCGCCGAATTTCTCGACATCGAAGTGTTTTACACCCTGGCCGACTTCCTCGTCGGGAGTGAAGGCGACATTCAACGTGCCGTGCTTCCACTCTGGATTCTCGTGGATGAGGGTCAGTGCTTCCAGGATCTCGGCGATGCCGGCCTTGTCGTCGGCGCCCAGCAGAGTGGTCCCGTCGGCGGTGATGATGGTCTCGCCCATGCACTTGGCCAGATAGGGATTTTCGGCCGCGAGGATCTTCCGCCCTTCCTTGGGCAGGTCGAGGTCGCCGCCCTGATAGTTCTCGTGGAAGGTGGGCACCACGTTCTCGCCGCTGACCTCGGGATAGGTGTCCATGTGCGAGATGAAGGCGATTACCGGCACCTCCTCGCAGCCGGGGCTGGCCGACAGGGTGGCCGTTACGTAGCAGTTGTCGTCCACGGCGGCGTCGGCCAGGCCGACGGCCTTGAGTTCGTCGACCAGCAGTCGGGCCAGGTCGAACTGGCGTTCGGTGGAGGGATACGTGTCCGACTCGTCGTCGCTGGTTGTGTGGATCTTGACGTAGGTGATGAAACGGTCGACCAGGGTTGGGAACGGGGAAGCGGCTTTACGATCCAGCATGGAAGTGCCTCCGGCGGGAAAAATGGTCGCCGCAGGTAACCGGCGCACCAGGCCGGATCCTGCGGATGAAATGCGAAAGTCAAAGATAGGATCTGGAACCGCCGTGAGGCAAGGAGCAGGTTCCAACATTGCTGTGGTTGACACTTTACTTGTCTGAAAGTTGGGGGAATGTTAGGTTAATCCGCGATGATGGCTGCCGGCAACCTGCCCGGCGGTCGGCCGAGGCCCTGGGACGTTCGTTCCCTACCTGCCCCCCTGCCCGGAGGTATCCATGGAAGTCAGCGGAAACCCCAAAAGATTGCCCGAAAACGCCTATCGGCGGTTGAACGAGGGTGAAAAATTCGTGCCGGTAATCCCGGCGGAGAAGATCGTCCCCGAACTGACCGGTTACTCCCTGTTCTGGGGCCTCTTTTACGCGATCCTGTTCACGGGCGCCAGCGCCTATCTGGGCCTGAAGATCGGACAGGTCTTCGAGGCGGCCATTCCCATCACCATCCTGGCCATGGGGCTGAGCAGCGCCTTGAACCGCAAGGATGCCCTACAGGAAAACGTCATCATCCAGTCCATCGGTTCGGCTTCAGGCGTGGTCGTGGCCGGCGCGATCTTCACCGTGCCCGGGCTGTACATCCTGGGTCTGGAGGCAGAGGCCGGGTTTTTCCGCATCTTTATGGCCTCGTTGCTGGGTGGTCTGCTGGGTATCCTGTTCCTGATTCCCTTCCGTCGGTATTTCGTCAAGGACATGCACGGCGAGTTTCCTTTCCCCGAAGCCACCGCCTCGACCGAGGTGCTGATGGCCGGGGAAAAGGGCGGCGGCGCGGCTTCGACCCTGCTCAAGGCCGCTGCCCTGGGCGGGATCTACAACTTCCTGTCCGGCACCTTCGGCTTGTGGCGCGAGTTGTTCACCACCCGGGTCTTCGCCTGGGGCCAGAAGATGGCTGCTGGTCCCCGCCTCGAATTCCGACTGCTGACCGATGCTGCGGTGATCGGTCTGGGCTACATAGTAGGTCTGCGCTACGCGCTGATCATTGCCTCGGGCTCGTTCCTGGCCTGGTGGGTTTTGGTGCCGATGGTCGGTTTCTTCGGCAACGAGTTCCAGATCGCCGAACTGCAGGAGATGATTCCGGGCGAGCTCTTCTTCAACTACGTCAGACCGGTGGGTATCGGGGCCATCGCGATGGCCGGCATGGTCGGGGTCTTCAAGTCCCGCCAGATCATCTGGGGTGCCTTCAAGTTGGCGGCCAACGAACTGGGCGGCGGCCAGAAAATGGATTCCGGGCCGGTCGAACGGACGCAGCGCGATCTCCCCATGAAGTGGATCTCGGCGCTGATGGTCCTGACCCTTATCCTGGTGTTCGTGTTCTTCTGGTTCGGCGTGACAAGCAAGCTGACCTGGGCGCTCGCGGGTCTGGTGATCGTCACGGTGATCTCCTTCCTGTTCACCACCGTGGCTGCGCGGGCCATCGCCATCGTGGGCACCAACCCGGTGTCGGGCATGACTTTGATGACCCTGATCATCAGCTCGGTGATCCTCAACTGGGTCGGCCTCGAGGGCAGTGGGGGCATCGTGGCCGCCCTGCTCATCGGTGGCGTGGTTTGCACTGCCCTGTCCATGAGCGGCGGTTTCATCAGCGATCTGAAGATCGGTTACTGGCTGGGTACTACGCCCAGGGTCCAGCAACAGTGGAAATTCCTGGGCACGCTCTTTTCCGCGGCCGCGGTCGCGGGGGTGATCATGCTCCTCAACGACACCTACGGCTTCGGTGAGGCGACGGCCGCCAAGCCCAACCCGCTGGAAGCTCCCCAGGCCAGCGCCATGGCTGCGGTGATCGAGCCGCTGATGACCGGTTCTCCAGCTCCCTGGATGCTGTATCTGGGCGGCTGCTTCATGGCCCTGATCCTGGAGTGGGTCGGCGTGCCGCCTCTGGCTTTTGCTCTGGGTATGTATCTGCCTCTGCACCTGAACACGCCCATCCTGGCCGGCGGCCTCGTTTCCTATTTCGTTGCCAAGGGCGGCAGCGACGAAACCCAACGGGCACGCAAGGAAAAGGGCACGCTGATGGCATCCGGATTCGTGGCCGGCGGCGCTATCATGGGCGTCGTGGCGGCCCTGGTGCTGTTCTTCGGCAAGATGCTCGTCAGCGACGAGTGGACGCGCACGCTGCACGACGGCACGGTGATCAACAACGAAGGCTGGTCGGTGGTTCACGTCCTGAACTTGAGCGGCTGGGTCGAGGAGAATCCCTGGTCGGCCGTGTTGGCGCTGGTTCTCTTCTTCGGCGTGTGTTTCTATCTTTACAAGGGGGCCCGGAACGCGGCGTCCGACTGACGCCTTTCGAACCCCTTGAAACCTACCGGGCCGCCGGTCTGATTGTCCAGAAATGGTCAGCCAGAAACCGGCGGCCCTCTCTCGGTGGAGCGGGAAATGAACTGTCCCTGCGGATCCGAACTCGATTACAACGACTGCTGTCTTCCCGTCATCAAGGGTGAGAGGGCCGCCGCCACAGCCGAGGAGCTGATGCGCGCCCGTTACACCGCCTATACCCGGGTGGAGATGGATTTCCTACGGACTTCCGTTCATCCGGACTTCCGTCAGGAGAATGATGCCGCCGGCGCCCACGAGTGGGCCGAGAACAGCGAGTGGCACGGCCTGGAAATCATCGCCACGGAGGCCGGCGGTGCGGATGACGAGACCGGTCAGGTCGAGTTCGTGGCCAGCTACACCTACGACGGGAAGGACAAACAGTACCACGAGGTAGCCGGGTTCGGCCGGTCGGAAGGGGGCTGGCGGTTTACCGAGGGCCGGCCCGGGGTCAAGAAGCCGGTGGTCCGGGCCGAACCCAGGACAGGCCGCAACGATCCTTGTCATTGCGGCAGCGGCATGACGTACAAACGCTGCTGCGGGCGGTGACCACATGCGGCTGTTGGTGACCGGCCTGCTGATCCTGCCCCTGTTCGGGATGGGGCTCGTGGTCGGGGCTGCAGCCCAGGAGGCCGGCACGGCTCTTGATTCGGTGGCGATCACCGACACCGACGGGGGCCAGGACA
>CBDUYZ010000245.1:0-4340 GCA_965371575.1 uncultured bacterium | reverse complement strand
CCCCCGCCATCAACCTGACAGGAAAGGATACCGTCATGAAGACCCTGGGCCTGATTGGCCTGTTTTCGCTCATCGCGCTGTTCGCGGCCGGCGCCTCCCTCGGGCAGACCGATCCGGTCGTGGAGAACCCGGACCAGGCGGAAACCGAAACAAACGAACCTGCCGGGGACCCTCCCCAAACGGCCTCCCGCTCGGTCAATCATACACCCTTCGGGGTTCGCGCAGGATACACGTCCTGGAAAGATATCGATCAGTTCCACTTCGGCGGCCATGTCTACCTGGGTGAACTCTGGCCCAACGTGGAACTCACCCCCGGCATCGAGGTTGGCTTAGGCGGCTCCGCCACCGTGATAACCATCAACGGTGACCTGACTTATCTCTTCACGGAATTCGTCGGCTTTCCCTGGGGCCTGTACGGCGGCGGCTCCCTTTCCTTCAACCTAACGAACCCGGATGAGGGTGACTCGGAAACCGACCTGGGACTCAGCGGCCTCGTCGGCACGACCTACACCTTCGCAAACGATCACAAGGGCATGGCCGAAATCCGTTTTGGCATCATGGACAGCCCCAGCTTCAAGCTGACCTTCGGGTACACGCTTTTTTGATCGCGACTTGATGTGAACAACATCCGCCCGTGGACCGACCTTCGCACCCTGGCCGCACAACTGGCCGGCTGGCGGCTGCAATGGGCCGGCCGGACCCTGTTCCGCGTCACAGCCGGTGAGGACTGGGTGCGGCTACACCTGGAGGGCGATTCCCGGCCCGGGATCTTCCTGACGACCTTGCCGGAGGCATCCCTGGTTTTTTCCCATGAAGGCCGTCTGCCCGGGCCGGTGGCCGCCGCCCTGCCGGCGACGAAGAATCATCCTCTGCCCAAGCTGCTGGAGTCCGCCGGTTTTTCCTCCTGCGGGATGTTTCCCGACGACCAGGTGGCGGCCTTCCGTCTGACCGTGTCCGGCGGCGGTTTCGTCTATCTCATCCACCAGCTATTCGGGGCTCGCGGCAACACGGTGCTGCTGGATGACCAGGCCAAGCTGCTGTGGGCCCGGCGGCGCCAGCCCCATTCGCTGCTGGCCGCCATCCCACCCGCGGCGGCCTGGTCCCATGGCCGGCCGCAAGAGTCGGGGGATGAGATCTCCGGTCCGGCGCTGGAACACCTGACCGCCTGCCTCCTGCAACAAACCGTGCGGGAACTCCGCGCCGGCCTGGGTCGGCGCCTGAAATCGGCGCGTCGACTCGTGGAAAATCTGGCCCGGGATTTCGACCAGGCCGAAAAGGGCGAACTGTACCGCCGCAAGGCCGAGGCACTGGCGGCCCACCTGCAAGAGATCCCCCGGGGTGCCGGATCCGTGGCAGTGGCCGACCCCCGGGATGGCGAAAACATCGTCATCGCCCTGGATCCCGCCCTGACCCCGGTCGCCAACATGGAGGCCTGGTTCCGCCGGGCCCGCAAGGCGGACAAGGGACGTGACGTTATCGACGAACGTCTTTCCGGCGCGCAGACCGCCGTGCAGGAGCTGGAAGCAGCCGAGGCGGATCTGCACGAAACCATCGGCACTACCGGCCCCACTCCCGACCGACTGGGCGACATCCAGGCCTGGCGGACGGATCACGCCGATCTGCTACCGGGAATACTCCGGCGTAAAACGACCCGCCGCTACGGACCCGAGGAACCCGCCCGGCCCTTCCGGCGTTATCTGGTGGATGACCGCTGGGAAGTCTGGGTCGGACGAAACAACAAGGAAAACGATGAACTGACCCACCGAGCCGCGCACAGCCGGGACATCTGGCTGCACGCCCAGGGCGTGCCCGGCAGCCATGTCATCCTGCGCACCGGAGGCAAGCCCGAGCAGGTGCCGCGGACAGTCCTGGCCAAGGTCGCGGCCTTGGCCGCCCTCAACAGCCGGGCGCGCCATTCGGGATTGGTCCCGGTCATCCACACGGAGCGGCGCTATGTGCGCAAACCCCGGAAGACACCTGCGGGAACCGCTGTCTGTCTGAGGGAGAAAAGCATTTTCGTGGCACCGGGTCTCGCGTCCGGGATAGTCGGCATCTGACCCGGATAATTGCCCTCGCTTCAGCGCTCGAAGCGCCGCGAGCAGATCCAGTTTTTCAACAGCCTGCTAGTCTGGATATTTCTCACGCACCAGGAACAGATCTTCGCAATTCTCGAAGAAGATCTCCACCAGGTCGGGATCGAATTGTCGACCCTTCGCTTCCCTCATGGTTTTCTCCGTTTTCTCGTGGCTCCAGGCATCCTTGTAGACCCGGTTGCTGGTCAGGGCGTCGTAGACGTCACAGATACCGAGAATGCGCGCGGACAGCGGGATATCCCGGCCTTTCCTGCCGAGGGGATAACCTGACCCTTCCCACCATTCGTGGTGACCCATGGCCACGTCGACACCCATGGCGATCATGGAGAAGTCACCGAAATTCTTCCGCAGACCCTCCAGCAATTCGGCGCCGATCATGGTGTGCGATTTCATGATCTCGAATTCGGGATCGCTCAACTTGCCGGGCTTCATCAGAATGGAGTCGGGGATGCCGACCTTGCCCACGTCGTGCAGGGCCGCCGCCCGGGCAATGGTCTCGATGAATTCATGGGTCACTTCCTGATAACCGGTACGGCCGGTAAGCTTTTCCGTCAGGAGCTCGGCGAGCTCGCAGATGCGGTTCAGATGACCGCCGATGTAGGTGTCCCGGATCTCCGCCAGGAGAGCCATGCCGCGGATCACCGCGTCACGGCTCTGGCTCAGTTCCCCCACCAGCCGGATGTTCTCAAGGGAATAGGACATCTGGTCGACCAACATGCTGCACATGCCGATCTCCTGGGCGTCGAAGGTGCCTTTATCGAAACTGCCGAAATCGAACACTCCAACCGGACCGCTGTTGGAAATGATGGGCAGAACCAGGTTGCCGACAATCCGTGGACTCAGGGGCTTGGTGTTGTTCCGGCGGTCCAGATCATCCACATGGATGAGATATTCCTCATTGAAGGACTGGGCGTGGATGCTGCCGGAGTCGGTCAGGGAGATACGCAGATCGGCGGGAATATCCGGATAACCGGCCGAACCCTTCAGAACGAGCTCACCGGTGGCGTTATCCAGCAGGAACAGGGCGCAGGCCCCGCAGCCGAGGACCTTCCAGATACCATTGACCACTTCCTCGTAGGAGGATTCGTTGACGGTCATGCAGACCAGACGGGCGTTGAAGGCCTGCAGCGCCTGCAGACGGTCGATGGCCGGACCGGAGCCCCGGCTCAACTGCCCGGTTTTTTTATCCGAACCGTACGCCATGTCCTCAATCATTCCAGTGAGTCCGCGCAAGCAGGGGATAATACCACGTTTCACTCCGTAATCGGCGAAAAAGCCCTTGTCTGAAGATTTTTCAGGTGTTTGAGGCCGCTAGGCCGTTCGGAGTGCACAATATCCGCCCATATCGGCGGGTCGAATAATCCGCAGGAACGAGGACATTTGGATCCGCCGATATGGGCGGATATTGTGCGCTCCGAACGGCCTGTTCTACTTCAACCGCTCGATTTCTTCGACAAGGACCCTCTCCAGATCATCCTTGGAGATATTGCGGTGCAGCTTACCCTGCCGATAGATCGCAACTTTTGTCTTGCCGGCGGCGATGCCCAGGTCGGCGGCTTTCGCCTCCCCCGGACCGTTGACGATGCAGCCCATCACCGAAATCACCCGGTCGGCCGGCAGGTCATGGGCGAGTTCCTCGACACGGGCAGCCAGGGCCACCACGTCGACCTCGACCCGTCCGCAGGTGGGACAGGCCACCACGCGGGCGAAACCGGCGCGCAGACCCAGGGACTGCAGCATGTGGAAGGCCGCGGTCACTTCGTGCACCGGATCGTCGGCCAGACTGATACGCACCGTGTCCCCGATGCCCTCGCTCAACAGCACCGACATGGCGGTAACCGAAATCGCGGTGCCGGCCAGCAGGGTGCCCGCTTCGGTCACGCCCAGATGCTGGGGCACATCGCTGATGGCGGCAAAGCGCCGGCAGGCCTCGACTACCTCGCCGGGATTGCTGCTCTTGAGGCTGACCGCCACCTCGTGGAATCCGACGGCCGCCAGGGTTTCGATCTCGTCGACGGCGCTCTGCACCATGGCGCCCGCGGGATCCAGCCTGGCCATCTCCTCGTAGCGGCGATGCAGGCTGCCCTTGTTCACCCCGATGCGGATGGGCACTTTCTTGTCCGCCGCCGCCGCGGCAACTTCCCGGACGTGTTCCTTGCGCCCGATATTGCCGGGATTGATGCGCAGCTTGGCTATCCCGGCCTCAAGCGAGGCCAGGGCCAGCTTATGGTCGTAGTGGATGTCGGC
>CBDUYZ010000244.1:0-4388 GCA_965371575.1 uncultured bacterium | reverse complement strand
CGATTCAACTCGCGACGGATCCCTGGGCTTCCACGATGACCCGCCGCAGGATCTCCATACCGTGAAAAGCCCGCTGGTAGGACATTCTCCGGGGCCCGAGCACCGCCAGCAGGCCCGGCCGACCATCCAGATCATATCGTCCGGTCAGAAGGGAGAACCGCCGCAGTTCTCCGAGGGGATTCTCCCGGCCAATCCAGACCCTGAATCCGTCCGGCGACACGGGATCGAGCTGGTCCAGGGATTCCCGGATATGATGGGGGGATTCCATGAAACGGATCAGGGCCTTCAGGGATTCCGGATCGTTGAATTCCGGTTCTTCCAGTATATTGCCCACGCCCTCGAATTCGATCTCCACGTCAGCGGAATCTCTGAACAGTTCGCGCCCACGCAGGGCCAGGGTCGTGGCGCAACGGGAAATCGGAGTGACTAACAGATCCACCGTATCGAGGACACCTTTCCGAATCTCGCCCGCGGTCCGCCCCCGGACCCGATCCGACAGCAGGCGAGCGGCTTCTTCCACCACCGCTGCGGGCGTGTCCTCGGACAGGTCCACCAGGCCGGTCCTCACCTCGGCGTTTTCCAGCACCACGACCATCAGAACCCGTCGCAGGGAGCGCGGGTAGAACTCCACTCTGACAGCCCGGACAGAATCAAGGGTCGGGCCCACGACGATGCTGATGTTGTCCGTCAACCGGCTCAACAGGCGGGCCAGGGCTTTGAAGCGGTCCTGGGAACCGATGCCCTGCATCAGGTCCTGGTCGGCCATCCGGCTCAGACTCGGTGGCGTATCATGGCGTTGCAGTGACCATCCGGCCAGCAACCGGTCCACGAAAGCGCGGAAACCCGCATCGGTGGGCAATCGCCCGGCCGAGATGTGGGGCTGGTCGAGAAAGCCCATCTGCTCCAGGTTCTTCATGACTGACCGGATGGTGGCAGAAGACACCCGCCGCTGCATGTAACGCTCCACCAGACCGGAGCTCACGGCACGGCCGGTTTCGATATTCAGCCGCACGATGGCGTCGAGGATGTCCTGGGACCGGGTGTCCAGGCTGGTATTTCGTCCGCTTCTGCTCATGCCTCTACTTTGGGAAAAGTCCACGGACCGTATTTGACGGCCGTACAATGCGCTCAAGGTAATCAATGTGAATTCAGGGTGTCAACCCGGCCAATCGCTCCTCGATGGTGTCGATCCGCAGAAAACCACGGCCGGTGAGAATCAGCCGGCCGTCCCTGATCTCCCACAAGCCTTCCCGCCGGCCCCTATTCGAATCCCAACCTCGCCTGGGCAGCCATTCCAGCGGAACGCCGCGCCGCGTGCGCAGACTCAGGATCAGCCGCTCCAGACGGCGGGCAGCAAGGTCCACAGGATCCACCGAGGCCTCGGGCAGGCGCCCATTCTCCACCGCATCCCACCAAGCGCCCAAGTCGTCGAGGTTGGCGTACCGGCGCCGGCCCCAGAAGCCGTGGGAGCTCGGTCCCAGCCCCAGCCATGGACGTCCCAGCCAGTAGTTTCGATTGTGACGGGACTCGGCTCCCGGCCGGGCGAAATTGGCTACCTCGTACTGCGGGACTCCCAGACCGGCCAGGTGGTTGATCACCGCCAGGTACAGCCGCTCGGTTTCGCTGTCGGGCGCGGGCCGCCATGCCCCCTGCGCCGCCAGCACGGCCAGCCGGGTGCCGGGGTGCAGTTCCAGGATGTAGACCGAAAAGTGTTCCACGCCCAGGTCTACCGCTTCGGTCAATTCGGCCAGCAGGATGGCTTCCTGCAGACCCGGACCAATGATCCAGTCGGCCGACACGCGGGGAAAGATGCGGCAGGCCCGCGCCAATCCCCTGCGGGCCGTCGCCGGACCGCAGGCCCGCCCCAGGATTTTCAAAACCCCCGCGTCCAGGCTCTGCACCCCGCAACTAACCCGCGTAACGCCCAGTTCCCGCCAGCGCAGAGCCCGTTCCTCGGTCAGGGATTCCGGGTTGGCCTCGGCCGTCAATTCGAAATCCGCCGCCAAGGGCAGACGGCCCACCGTGCCTTCCAGCAGGCGCGCCAGGAGATCCGGCTCCAGTTCCGAGGGTGTACCGCCGCCGAGGTAGCAGGTGGCAAGTCTGCGCTTTCCCGCCGACAAAACGCCGCATCTCTCCCGGCGCAGCTCGAACTCCGCCAGAACTCCGTCCACGTAGCGGCGGCGTGTCTCCGGCCCGTGGTCAGCCGTCCTGGCGAAGTGGCAATAGGAGCAGATCGAGCCGCAGAAAGGCACGTGAATGTAGAGTCCCATGGCGGCTCCGGCGGAATTAAGTTTAACCCGGACTATTACGGTGATTCATGTCATCGCTTTAGCGCTGGGAGCGTAGCGAGCAGAATTATCCGGGCTAGCGGATCAGATCCCCGATCCTGTTCAGTCGGGGCAAATGCTTCTTCCCGTTCCAGGACCAGTAGAGGAACATGGCCTTGCCCTTGATGAGCTTCTTGTCCAGCGCACCCCAGTAACGGCTGTCCATGCTGTTGTACCGATTGTCGCCCATCATGAAGATGTGCCCCTCGGGTACGACGTAGATCTCGGGCATGCCGGACCAGGGCCACGAGTGGTTGCGCTTGTTGCGCACATAGGCCGACTGGTCGTGCTTGGTTCTTGGACTCGGGCAATTCTCTGGATCTGCCCAGGAGGGCACGCAGGAATGGTCCCCGCCGCGCTCGGCAAAATTAGACTCGTAGATCTCACCGTTGACCTTCAGAATGCCGTCCGACACCGCGACGGTATCCCCCGCCACCGCCACACAGCGTTTGATGTAATCCAGGTTCCGGTCGTTGGGATACTCGAACACGATGATGTCGCCCTGGCGCGGTTCGCGGATGGCGGGCAGTTTCAGAACCGGCAGCCCGTCGATCAGGGTGGCCTTGCCGATCCTGATCCGTTCGGGCGTCTTGGCGCCGTACAGGAACTTGTTGACGAACAGGAAGTCGCCTATCTGCAGGGTGTCCAGCATGGACCCCGTGGGGATGCGGAAAGCCTGGAAGATGAACTGGCGCAGCACCAGGGCGATCAGCAGGGCGGTGCCTATGGCCTTGGCGTACTCGACAGCCGTGTTCTTCAGGGATTTCGGCGGCTTGACCTTTCCGGCGACATGCGCGGCTGCGGTCTGGTCATGCGGGTGTTTCTTCGATTTCTTGGACATATCCACTCCCGGCTGATCGTTGACAGGGTGTCGGGTTCGGGTCAGCGCTCGACCTTGAGCACCGCCAGGAAGGCCTCCTGCGGAATCTCCACCGAACCTACCTGTTTCATGCGCTTCTTGCCTTCCTTCTGCTTCTCGAGGAGCTTGCGCTTGCGGGTGATGTCACCCCCGTAGCACTTGGCCGTCACGTTCTTGCGGAAGGCCTTGACGCTGGTCCGAGCCAGCACGCGCGTGCCGACGGCGGCCTGGATGGCAACGGCGAACATCTGCCGGGGAATGAGCTCCTTCAGCTTCTGGCAGAGCTTCAGTCCCCAGCTGTGGGCGTTGTCCCGGTGCACGATGCAGGTCAGGGCGTCTACCAGGTCGCCGTTGATCAATATATCCAGGCGGATGAGATCGTCCTTCCGGTGCGTGAGATATTCGTAGTCCAGGGACGCATAGCCGCGGGTGACGGACTTGAGCTTGTCGTAATAATCCACCACCAACTCGTTCAGCGGAAGGTCGAATTCGATGTTCACCCGTTCGGGATCGAGATATTCCATCTTGGTCTGTACACCACGTCTCTCCAGGGATATCTGGATCACCGGCCCCACGTAATCCTTGGGCGTGATGACGGACGCCTTGACGATCGGCTCACGGATCTCGGTGATGTATTTCGCGTCCGGCAACAGGGCGGGATTCTCGCAGCGTTCGACGGTGCCGTCCTTGAGCAGAATCTCGTATTCCACGTTGGGCAGGGTGGCGATCAGGTTCAGCCCGTACTCGCGCTCGAGCCTCTCCTGGATGATCTCCATGTGCAGCAGTCCCAGGAATCCGCAGCGAAAGCCGAACCCCAGGGCAGCCGAGGTCTCCTTTTCCCAGGTCAGCGAGGCGTCGTTCATCTGGAGTTTCTGCAGAGCCTCGAACAGTTCGTCGTACTGGTCGTTGTCCGTGGGGTACATTCCCGAGAACACCATCGGCTTGGCTTCCGTGTAACCGGGCAGCGGTTCGGCGCAGGGATTGTCCGCCAGGGTGATCGTGTCCCCCACCCGCACGTGGCGCACGTCCTTGGCCCCGGTGGCGATGTAACCCACCTCGCCGGCGGTCAGGGATTTCTGGGAGATCCGGTCCAGGCGGAACCAGCCGATGTCACCCACCTCGAACTGCTTGTCGTTGCCGAACAGCTTGATCTTCTCACCCTTGCCGATCGTGCCGGCGAACATCCGGACATAGGCCACCGC
>CBDUYZ010000243.1:0-4394 GCA_965371575.1 uncultured bacterium | reverse complement strand
CTGTTTCCAGATTCTTCAACCGCAGATTGTCGTCACGGATTTCATCCTCGCCCACCGTCAACAGGAAGCGGGCCCGGCGCAGATTGGCCGACTTGGCCTGGGCCTTGAGCGACCGGTTCGACGTATCCACCTCGACCCGGCAGTAACCCCGGAGGATATCCGCGCTCACGAAACCGTAGCGCTGGGCGTCCAGCCCCTTGCACGCCACGTAGATGTCGACCATCGACTGTCGGCTGCGCTGGGGGTCCACCGGTTCGTCATTCAGATGCAGCAGCGTCCTTTCGATCCCGATGGAAAAACCAACCGCGTGCGTGGGAGGCCCGCCGCACTGCTCAACCAGGTAATCATAACGCCCGCCGCCGGCGAGACTGCTTTGCTTGCGTCCGGCCGTGGCCGAAATCTCGAAGGTCGTCCGGCAATAATAATCCAGCCCCCGCACCAGGGTGGGATCCTCTTCGTACGGAACCTCCAGGTCACGGAGGGTTCCCAGAACGATGTCGTAGTGATCCCGGCAGGGGCCGCAAATGGCGGCGCTGATGGGCTGAAACCGGGCCAGGAGTTCCTGGACTCCCTCGTCCTTGGCGTCAAACAGGCGGAGTGGATTGACGTCGATCCGGGACCGCATTTTCAGAGGCACGTCTTCTATGTTTTCCTTAAGAAAAGACTTCAAGTTCTCCACGTAGCCAGGCTTGCAGGCAGGGCAACCGATACTATTGATCTTGACCAGTAGACCCCGTGCGTCCACGGCCTCGAACAGGGCCATGGCTGTCTGGATAACCTCCGCGTCCAGAACCGGACTGTCCGACCCGATGGCCTCAACCCCCACCTGGTGAAACTGGCGATACCGCCCGGCCTGGGGCCGGTCGTGGCGAAACATCGGCGCCATGTAATAGAATTTTACCGTACCGGGCTGCCGGATCAGGCCGTTCTCCAGGTAGGCCCTGACCACCGAGGCGGTCATTTCCGGACGCAGCGTCAGGCTTTCCCCGCCCTTGGTCTCGAAGGTGTACATCTCCTTGTCGACTATATCGGTTCCCTCTCCCACAGAGCGCAGGAATAGATCCGTGGGTTCGATGATCGGAGTCCGTATTTCTCCGTACCCGTACCGGGCCAGAACCTCGGTCCAACGCGCCTCGCACCAGTGCCACCGCTCGATCTCCTCGAGCATGAGGTCCCTGGTACCCTTGAGGCGGCGATATTTGATGTTCATGGTGTCCCTTCTCAGGTCTCTGTCCAGGTTCCGCGGCGGTCCGCGGCCGATGGGAGCCGATAATATGGGTCAATCCCCGGTTGGAGGCCAATTCCCGGCGAAATTCCGGCGCACGAACTCGAAATCAAGATCGACAAGCAGATTGAAGCCCGCCAGATTCAAACAGCCGATGGCCCGGTGCACCTCACGGGCGGCGAGAGGCAGCTCCTTGCTGCCCCGGCCCAGTGCAGACAGTCCGTCCCCCACCGCCAGGCGGGTTTTCCCCGACACCGCCCGCGAAGCGAAAAATACGATATCGGGCACCGGAACCGTCATGAGTTCAATGCCCCATTCCAGGTGCGACATGAGACCGTTGGCAAAGAACCGGTCGGCGTCCCACTGCCGGACCAGGGCGTAGTCGAAGCAGCCCAGGCGCGTGGCGTGCAGCACCGGAGTGTGATCATAGGGATCAGGACCCCAGGCGCAGGAGTACGGTTCAGCCGGTTCCGACTCAGCTTCCACACCACGGCGCCGCCATATGCCGGTCGCGGTCAACGACAACGAATCTCCGCAGACGGTGGCCCCCGGCCGGGACAACCAGGGGGCCTTGACCAGTCCGGCCGACTTGCGATAAACAAGGACGCCCCGCGGGCGCAGATTGCGGGGAGCAGACCTGCGTCCGACCGCCACCGGGACAAACTCCGCCGCCTCAAGGGACAGTCCCAGACCATCGGGACAGAGAATGAAATCCACGCCGTCGGCCAGTTTTTTCCGAAAGGCGTCGACGTTGCCGACCACGGCCAGTTCCAGCGGCTGAGCGGTGAATTCGTTCAGGAATTGCAAGAGAGGTTCATAGACATTGGCGATCCGGATCCGATCACCGGAAGAATCGAAAACCAGCAAGACCCCCCGACCACGGGGCGGTCCCGCGCTCGGCCACAGCAACGCCCCAAGCGCCAGGGCCAGCACCAGGGCCCCGGTCAGGATCGTGACCGACCGATCCCCGCCTTTCCAACGGTATGACTTGGAATCATCATTCACCCTGGTCCTCCTCGTCCGTCACGGCGCGGGGATCGTCCCGCAGGATGGGAGGATTCCCGACGATCACCTGGAATTGAGGCGGTTCCAGACGGATGAGCGTGAGCCAGTCCGGATGAACTACCTGGCCCGCAAGGAAAAAAATTCCCTCGGCCAGATTATCCACCGGAACGATCACGGAGATCCGGTCCTCGGTCAAGGCCCAGACAGAATCCGCGATGCCCCGCACCATCACGTCCGCCACGGGAGGTGAAATCCCCACATCCGGGCGGCCCGCATCCACCAGACCGATCACCGGAATGTTGGCCAGGGTCCGGTCCTCCAACTCCCCTATCCGGAACGTTGCTTGGACCTTGCTTTCAGCCAGTTCCAGAAAATCCCCGGGTGCCGTCAGGTTCAGCGTCAGTTCCGAATCTTCGGAAATGCGCCCCATATTCACGGCCACGGTGTGTACGGACAAATCATCGCTGAAAAAACGCGAGGGACCCGTAACCAGCACCGTATCGGGAATGACCCGGGGAGCAGTCACGAAATCCAGGCCCCGGGGCAGATCCCCGTCCAAGTCCAACGTGACGGGCACCGGCCTGGAAATTTCATGGTCAATGGTCAGCGTCAGAATTCTCGAACGCTGAATATCCGCATTTTTCATGTCCGTGAAGATATCGGCGCGGTCCAACTGGTAGGAAAACGTCGTATCCACGAACCCGACAAGATTGACCCTGACCTCGCCGATGTACCGGTTGAAATACTGGTGGGTCAGCAGAAGCAACTTGCTGCCCGTGACACTGACCCGGACCTCGGACGGCAGATGATCGCTCCCAGCCACCGTCAGCCCCTCGCCGAGCCCCGTCACCCTCAGGGGTAGGCTTGTGGTCTGCTCGATATCCGCCGTGGATGCCACCTGGATCCAGATGATAACCGATACGAGGAAACAACTGATTTTTAGACCAAGACGATTCATGGGTTCGACATGACCTCCGGCAATTTCAACAACTGCCCGACCAGGATGGATCGGTTCGCCAGATTGTTGCGTCTGGAAATCTCGTTCACGGTGGTACCATGGCGCTGAGCCAGACGCCAGAGATTGTCGCCGCGACGCACCTTGTATTCACGAGTCCAGGATGGTGCCGCCGCGCCAGGCGCACCAGCCATTTGCCAGCCCTCCTGCTGGTCACGCCGCCAATCAAGGATGCCCTCCACGAGCACCATTGCGATCTTCCTGCGGTTCGACTTGTCCGCGAGAAGCTTCCAGTCCCCCGAGTTGGAAAGATAGGCCACCTCCACCAGCGCAGACGGCATGGCCAGGGACTTTAGCACCTGGAACCCCGCCTGCTTGACCTTTCGGCCGCCGATCACGCTGCTGGCCTTGGCGGCGGTTACCAGCCGTTCGGAAAGGCCGGCCGACTGGTGCAGAACCTGGCTCATACGCAGGTCCATCAGAATGTCCATGACCAGGTCGTCCGGCTGGCTGGAGGGATCCAGACCGACCAGTTGCGCAGCGTTTTCCTTGTCGGCCAATTCCCGGGCTTCCCGATCGGTCGCACCCTGCAGGGAAAGGAAATAGACCTCCATGCCGGAAACCGTCGCACGGGGATGGGTGTTGCAGTGGATCGAAATGAAGAGATCACCCTCCTGCCGGCGAGCGAAATCAACCCTCTGCCACAATTCAAGCCCGTAGTCGCCATTCCGCGTTAGTTTCGCCCGGTAACCGGGCAGTGCGTTGATCAGACGGCCCATCTCCAGTGAAATATCCAGCACAACGTCCTTTTCCCGCAACCTTTTCCGTGAGGCGCCCGGATCAAGACCGCCATGACCGGGATCTATGATCACCAGGAAGGGCCGCGGTGCGGGCGCAAGGACGATTTCGGGCCTGCTGACGGGTTCAGGAATCGCGCCGGCCCGCTTGTCGGAATCGTATCCGGCTCCAGATCCGGACTTGGGGCGCATGACATCCAGCACGATACGATCGGGCCTGCCGTCGGCCGCCGGCAGCGAAAAACTGCGGAACTCAGCCTGGAATTCCAGATCCAACACGACTTGGGCCCGGTCGACCCCGGGATTTCGCCTGATCCGCCGTACCAGACCATCAGACACCGCGATGGAACCCGTCTCGGCGAAACCGCCGTGAACCACGTTGACAGCAATGCGGTCGGGGTTCCCGATGCGG
>CBDUYZ010000242.1:0-4410 GCA_965371575.1 uncultured bacterium | reverse complement strand
CGGTCCGGGCCCATGGCGTCGGGGCCGAAGTGGGCCAGGCCGGTAAGTCCGATCAGGATGGCCCCGAAAAAGGCGATCAGGGCCCAGCCGATGGCGATCATCCGGGCGGTCCGGATTTCATCCGGAGAACTGATGGCCATGAATCGCAGCACCAGGTGGGGCTGGCCCATGTAACCCAGCCCGATGCCCAGACTGCCGATCACCCCGCTGAAAGCCAGCCAGCTTGTGTCTCCCGGCGCGGTCTGCAGATAGGATCCGCCGAAGGCAGCCAATTTGGTCTGTAGCCCCGCCGGTCCGCCCAACTCCCCGAGCACGGCCAATGGCAGCACCGCGAGGGTGATCAGCATTATGACGCCCTGGACCAGATCGGTCCAGCTGACCGCGAAAAGGCCACCGGCAGCGGTGTAGAACAGGACCAGGATCGCGCCGATCAGCATTCCGCCCACGGGGGGAATGTTCAGGTAGAAATTAAGGACCTTGCCGGCGGCCAGGAACTGGGCTGCGACGTAGAACGTGAAGAAAAACAGGATGATCGTCGTGGCGGTGATTCTCAGGACATGGTTGGTGTCCCGGAATCGGGCGGCGAAATAGTCGGCCAGCGTCAGGGCGCCCATCCGCTCGGTTTCTTCGCGCAGGCGACGGGCTACGGCGAACCAGGAAAAAGCGATGCCTGCGCAGCAGCCGATTCCCACCCAGACGGTGGTCACTCCCGTGGCGAAGGCCAGACCGGGCAGGCCGATCAGGAGCCAGGCCGATTCGCCGCTGGCCCGTTCGCTGAAGGCGGCGACCCAGGGTCCCAGACGGCGGCCGGCCAGGAGGTAGTCGTCAAGGGTGCGGTTCAGGCGGGCCGCCCTGATACCGACGCCCAGGATGATGAGGCTGTAGATGATCAGACCGAGGATCAGGGGATTCACGGGCCCTCCCGGATGGCGGGTGATTGACTTCGGGCCATATTAAAGCCCCAATACCCGTTTGATCAACACCGCAAACCGTGGTTGAATCTCTGGAGCTCCGGTCGGCTGTGGCGCAGCCTTGGCCGTCCCGGTGAAATCAGTTTTCCACGACATGCCGGTAGGAGTAGCAATTGCCCGTCTGGTTTATCGATATGCACCCGGTCAAGCAGGCTCTGTTGGCGACTCTCTTCACCTGGGGGGTGACCGCCCTTGGTGCGTCCTTCGTCTTCTTCTTCAAGGAGGTCAACCGAAAACTGCTGGACTCCATGCTCGGCTTCGCGGCCGGTGTCATGATCGCGGCCAGCTTCTGGTCCCTGTTGGCCCCGGCCATCGAAATGGTGGCAGCGGAAGGCGGCACCCCCTGGGTGCCTGCGGTCATCGGTTTCCTGACCGGTGGAGCCTTTCTGTGGGTAGTTGACAAGATATTGCCGCACCTGCACCTGGGGTTCCCCAGGGAAGAGGCCGAGGGCATCAAGACAAGCTGGCACCGGTCAGTGCTGCTGGTGCTGGCCATCACCCTGCACAACATCCCGGAAGGTTTGGCGGTGGGTGTTGCTTTCGGAGCGGTCGCCGCGGGGGTGGACTCGGCCAGCATGGGAGCCGCCGTGGCACTGGCCCTGGGCATCGGGATCCAGAATTTTCCGGAGGGATTGGCGGTTGCCGCGCCTTTGCGGCGGGAAGGCTTATCGCGCCGTAAGAGTTTCGCCTACGGTCAGGCCTCGGGTATAGTTGAACCCATAGCCGGGGTGATCGGCGCCGCCGCCGTACTGATGATGCGGCCGCTCCTACCCTACGCCCTGGCCTTCGCAGCCGGCGCCATGATCTACGTGGTTGTCGAAGAGCTGATTCCCGAATCCCAGCTGGAGAAGAACACAGACATCGCCACCATCGGAACCATGTTTGGCTTTGCTCTGATGATGGCCCTGGATGTGGCGCTGGGTTAATAAAGCGATTCCGTAGGGGGAGGTTCTGAAGAGGGGGCTGAGTATATCGAGTTTTTCGGCCGCAAACCCAACTGGTGCAGTCCGGATGGGGCCCCCTGCGGGAATCGCGCGTACATTCTGAGTTCGTCCCAGGTGAGATTCGGGTAGTTCTCCAGAGGCGTGCGGGAATGGCTTCCGGCCATAGCGCTTCCCATGATGATCCACAACGGCATCGTGAGTGCCGCACCCAAACCGTGGGAAAGTGTGGACAGGGTACCGGTCAACACCCACGCCGAGGCATTGCCAGTTTGCGGGTCAAAAGATGCGATTTTGGCTTTTTTTACGACATCAAGGGATACACCAATGACCGGATCACCGGTACCGGCCACCCCGCTCAGGACATAGAGGCTGTCGTTGTCGACGGCCAGGAATTCTCCCCTCAGGAATCTTTCGTTATGCGATTTCACTAATTCGACCGTCACCCAGGCTCCGTAAGGATCTTGTGGCGCGTCCTGGGCCGTGGAAAGCCAGTCGTCCGGGGCGCCGGTGCTGGCGCATCCGCCAACGGCCAGGTAGATCAGAATGACGGCCCACCATCCGGATGATTGATTTCTAACGCGCATAACGGCTCCCCCAGAAATGAGCTTCCATGTCCGGTTCTAGTTCCTTGAATTTCGGAGCCAGGTATTTCAGTGCCAGCTTGGGGAATCGGAACATCATGGCAGCCTTGACGGGATCCTCTTCAGCCATCCACTCGTTGCGCATCCACTCCAGGTAATAGCCGCGGCTTTCCAGGAATACGTCACAATCCGCGTCACCGGTAGGCAGGTTGTAAACAAGATCGAACCGGTCGCCGGGCATGGAGATCAGGGTCCGGTCGGCCGAGGTCAGATCCGCCAGGGCTTCAGGATCGGGAATACCGTCCCTGAGCACCAGGGAGGGGGAGATGCGCGCCGGCGTTACCCTGTCGCCGAGAACCGCCAGGGCCACGTAGTCCAGCCGCCAGTTACCCTTGGTCATTCTCAAGCGCAGACGGGGGTCGGCGGGATTCAGGGGCGGTAGGCGCAGCATATGCACATTGACGGCCAGGGGCCCGGTTTCCCCGGTGTATCCCGCCGTCAGCCAGGCGCCGTCCGGTCCGGGAATCTGGATCTCGATCTTTCCCAGGAGATGACCCAGAGTTTTGCTGCCCGTCTGGGATTCCGGGGAACCGCCGAGGCGGGCCAGCGCCGGAACGGCGTTTTCTCCGAGATAGGCCAGCCCCTGGTAGAAAAGAAAAGTGCTCAGCAGTGAGTGCCGGGAAGCTACCACCAGACCCAGTTCCCCTGCGGGAATCCGGGTGAATTCCAGTTCCAGGAATTCCTTGGCCCCCAGGTATAGAGAATCAGCCAGGCTGTATCTTTCCCGGCTGTCGCAGTCGCTCAACAACCCGGTGCAATCACCCTCCGGACCGATGCAGCGCTTCACTTTCAGGATTTTTTCGGCCTGTCTCCAGGTCCCGTCCTGCGCGGCCAGGATTTTTCCGCCTGCGGGTCTTGGTGCCACCAGCAGGTCGGCGTGTCGGACCACATGGGTCTCGAGGGCCTCGTTGGTCATGGTCAGGGTGAATTTCCGGCCTGAGGAGGTCGTGCGGAACAGGGCATCCAGGTCGGAATCTTCCAGATTGGGTGCAACGCTGGCGGAAAACCCTTCAGCCATCAGCATCGATTGTCCGGCTTCGTTTTCGGCGTAGAAGGTTGGGCAGGACCCGAAACATGCCTTGGGGTTGGCAATACAGTAGGCGGTCATGCCGGCCGAGGCCACGCTCAGGACCGTAAGCCCGACGACAGCCGACGAAGTTTGGACGATATTGGATTCAAAAATGGCGACCGAATCCAGAGGCACCACGAAATGACCTGTGTCGACAAAATCACGGCGGGCATCCATCAGGGTTCCCTCGCCCTTGATTTCCCGCCGGGCTTCGTCGATTTGCCAGTTCGAAAGCAGGTACAGGCCGCCATCGGGGAGATGGGCCTTGAGCCACGGGGATTCGCCGTCGAGCCCTTGCAGCGTCCTGAGATCGTCGGTCTGGTGCAGCGCCTTCTTCTGAACCTTGAGGGCGCAGCCCAGACTCAGAACCACCAGGACGCAGGCAACCGCTCTGAAAATAAATCGTTGTAACCCAGTTAAGCCCATCATTATCCCCTTTGACGTTGACTATATCATGTCAACTTTATCAAGATAAGGACCAATTCGAAGGCGATGTTGGTTTAGAATGTAAGATGTTTAGATTCAATATATTGCAATGACTGCAGGTTATTCCCGAGTCCCCTTCTCGATGGTAAACTGTGCTGGTTTGAACAATCCGGTGCATGAAAACGAAGACAACCGACGGACCTAACCCGGAATATTCATGAATCACCTACTGCGACCGCGTATGATCAGATTTGACAGCACATTCTCGGTTTTGCTCCTTCAACGTACCTACTGGTACGTCTCAGTCCCAAAACCTTGCGAGGGCACTGTCAAATCTGATCATACACACCCTCGCTACG
>CBDUYZ010000241.1:0-4423 GCA_965371575.1 uncultured bacterium | reverse complement strand
CCAGCCGATCAGCGCTCCGAACGCGACCAGATCCAGTTTTTCAACAGCCTGCTAGTAACCGTACGAGCCGTCGTCGGTACTTCCGTTGAAGTCGATGCCCCCGGAAAGGAAGGGCTGATTATCCGGGTTCCGGTCTTCACCCGCGCTTACCACGCGAATGGCCGCCAAATCCTGGAAAGGACATTTTGTCTCACAGATGCCGCAACCGGTACAGCGGTCGGGGTCGACCCGGGGAAACTTCAACGTGCGCATGCTGCCGTCGCGTTGCTCGGATTCGTTCAACACGAAAGTGATGGCCTTGTCGGGGATCGGGCAATGTTCCTCGCACACGATACATTCACGCCCGTAAGCATACGGCAAACAGCGGGTAGTGTCGATTACCGCCAGGCCTATCTTCACTTTCTTTTTTACTGCCAGTTCCAGCGGTTGGATGGCCTGGGTCGGACAGACCTGGCCGCAGGCGTTACACTCGAACTCACACCACCCGATGGGCGGCACCAGTATCGGCGACCAGAGTCCCTCCAGACCGGCTTCGGACCAGGTCGGCTGCAAGCCGCCGGAGGGGCAGGTCTGCATGCATAGCCCACAGCGCACGCAACGTTGCAGGAAATCCTGCTCGGCCCGGGCCCCGGGTGGTCGGATAAGCGCAGGATTGTGGGTCTTGCCGTGAGCCTGGGGAGTCATGCGCACCATGGCCAGACCGCCCACGCCGGCCACCATGGAGGCTACCGCGCGCCGCCGACCAACGTCGACGCTGCCGCTGGAGGTGCGCCGCATCGGCAGGGTCCACTTGAAATCGAGGGCCTGGTTCTGACAGGAGTCGACGCAGTTCCAGCAACCGAAGCACTCGGTCGCCAGCCACTGATCCGGCAATTCCGGTTGTGCCGCGGCAGGACAGGCCAGCGTACACTTGCTGCAGGCGTTACAGGCTTCAGGATCGCTTACCAGGCGCAGAAAAGGCCGCACGGAAAACAAGCCGAGCATGGCCCCCAACGGGCAGACATAGCGGCACCAGAACCGGTTGCGCACCAGGCTGAACACCAGGACCGCGACGAACAGCAGGAACACCGCCCCCGTCCCGGAAAAAACCCTCAACTCGGTCGCCGTGACGTGATCCTGCCACCAGAAGTAGATCGGATCACTGACGTCGCGCAGGTGCCAAGCGCCAAGCTGAGGATCGGCAAAATAAATGATGTTTGCCGTGGCGCTTATTGCCACGTCGCAAACCGGCAGCACCGTCAGGGTGACGCTGCGGTAAAGCAACGAGAAGGGATCGAGCACGCCGAACCACTGGGCGCCCGTGGCGGCCATGACCAGCATTGCGATGAGCACGAAGTACTTGGCTCTCTGCCAACGGCTGAACCCCTCATTCTGTCCGGAGATCCGGCGGAAGTGGCGGCGCAGACCGCCCACCACGTTGATCAGGGTCCCCAGGGGACAAAACCAGCCGCAGAACACCCGTCCCAGCACGATCGTCACAACCACGGTGAGCAATGCCAGCAGCGACAGGCCCGCCAAGGTGTGGGTCGCCAGCCAGGTGCTCACCAGGATCAGTGGATTCAGGTCGAAGAAGATCGTAACCGGGGCAGTGGGCGCCAAAGTGTCGGCTGGACGGTTAGCCGCCAGAAGAACCAGGAAAACTCCGAGCACGACTGTCTGCACAAAGCGGCGGATCCGGATCATCCAACGAGCCCGGTTATCTACACTCACGCCAAGGTCTTTTCGACCGGGTTGAGCGCGCGGAAATCGGCGGTGCCCAGCCCGCGGGCCTCAGCGAGGGGGATATAGCCTATATCCCCGGGCAAGTGGCCCATCAGCGTCGCGCCGAAGGCGTCGAGAGCCACGATATCGGTGCCGGCGGCAACAATGCCGCGCACTTCGACATCGTTCGGATCGCCGCCCTGGGGGCCGTGATCCAGGAGTACGCGTACGGCATCCAAGACAACCAGCCGGGGCTTCATGAACTGTGTGATGTCGGTCAAACAGACATCCATATGCTGGTGCCAGGAACCCCGGTTGCCGCCGATAATGCCCATGTAGTTTTTCATGGCCATCGATGCCTTCGTCAGGCCGTGGTGCTTAAGAATCGGCACATTGATGACCAGGTCCGCCTCGGTCACCTCCACATACAAGGGCCAGGTCTTCAGGCGCTGGCCACCCAGTTCCATGTCGCGGAAGCGTTTCTTGTCCAGATAAACCACCTTGCCTCCCGCCTCTTTGGCGGCCTTGGCGATGCCGCTGTTGCGGTAGGCCTGACGGGCCGGATGGCAGGGAAAATCACCTACTTTGACCTTCTTGGCACCAGCGGCCAGGCACATGCGCACCAGAGCAGCAACGACGTCCGGGTTGGTATTGGCGGCCAGCTCGGGTCGACGGTTCCAGCCGATGTTGGGTTTGATCCAGACCACGTCGTCTTTTTTGACGAATCGTTCCATGCCGCCCAGGGAGGCGATGCTGGTCTCGGTCAAGCGAGTGGCAACTTCAGTGAGATCGGCTTCAGCCAAGGCCGCCTCGTCCCAACGAGTGATGGACATGGCCGGCGGCGGCTCGGCCGCAAACACCAGATCGGAGAGGCTGGACAGATCGGCGATCATCACACCACTGCCCACAAGAGCCGAAGTTTTTATGAAGTTGCGGCGAGTCGGTTTGGACATGACAAACCTCTTCCTCGGGACAAGTATCAGTTCAGAGGGGCATTCTAGCACGGTATGTTCTCATTATTCAAGGTGGTGAAATAGAGATGGTGGGCAATTGGTCCGTTTGGCAGGAGCGGCCTGACCAAGGCGGGTAATCCCGGTTCAATACCTCTACACCAGGTCTTCTTGAGCGCGGTGGGCCGCCCTAAACGCAGCAGCGACGGCATGAACCCTAAATTTGATAATGTTATTTCAGTTGACAGCACGGGGCGCCTCCTCCAGAATGATGTCATCAAAGTAGGGGCGATCCCTCCTCATTCTCAACACAAGGGAGTCTGTGATGAAGGCGCCGCAGAGCATATTTGTCGCATTGTTCTGTCTCGTGCTGCTCCTCGCTGTGGGGTGTGGCGATGATGCTGTCGCGCCCGAGGAACAGGTAGAGATCCTCGACAGGCCACCCATTCCCGAACCGACGTACTACTCGGGACCGGTCCCCGAGAAATCGATGGAACTGGTGGTCAAGACCGTCAGGCTCTCGAACTACGTCGCCTCGGCCGACAGCGTCTATCCTCCTCCGGGTTGGTGCAGCGAAGGCGGCGATTTAGAATGCATGTTCTACCCGACCTTTCCCGGCCCCAACAGGATTAAGCTCGTGGAAGGCGACACGATCATCACCGACCAGGATTCGCTGCAGACCGACGTCACCTACATTCCGTATACGGGCACGGGATATATGGCCTGCCGGCCGCTTTCATCCGCTCCCTACCTTCAGCACATCCGTTACTGGGTGAGGCTGGGCGACGTCGAGCGGTATTCGGGGAGTACCACGGTAACCGTGACGCGCTCGACGACCAGGGGCATGGAGCGCACCGAGGCGGAGGAGTTCGGCTTGTCCATCGGGATGGAAGCCACCGCTTCCGGCGGCTTATTCGTCGAATTCTCGGTGACGCTGCGGACAGAGTTCTCTTACTCATCGTCGACGTCCCTCACCGTCAGCGAGGAGGAGACGGTGGAGGAATCGTTCACTGTCGCCTGCCCCGACAACCAGAATATCGTCTACTGCGTCTGGCAGCTTGTGAACGAGTTCAAGATCATCGGCGTCGACGGGGAGCCATTTACCGATCCGTGGTTCAGATTCACGGCCGGATCTCACCTTGCCGTCTGCCCGGAGCCGGAGTTCGTACCGATGACGACATATTTCAACAATCCGTGAGAGTTGGCGGTAGACTGTCAACACAAGCGCCTCCACCCGTAAGCTTGGACTGCAAAAAATCCACCTCCACGTACGCCATGATTTCTGAAGGGCGTTGTGGAAGCCGTCCCAAATGCACAACAAAGCACCTTCTCCACTTTTTCGTGAAGTAAGGTGCTTTGTTTTGGTAGCCCCTAGGGTACTGTGTGCAAACCATACCAGAACACACAGTTTTGGCCAGTCCCCCACGCCGTTTTTCGGTTTTCAGCTGCTTCTCTCCCTCGCGGAAAGGCGCGGGGAGACCACAGTTGCCGCCACGTCCCGTTTGGCTGGACAACATGTCTTCTTGGCTCAGCAAGGGCTTCGCGATGGGTTATGACCTACCTGCTCTTTTCCGCTCTAGCCACTCTGAGGAGTTGACGTGCGGAGGCGGACTCCTCACCATGTATGTTCGGCCTGAAAAGATTTCTCCCGGACTCAAGGGAGGCCATCATGAAACATAGGGACATGTTGATGAGCATTAAACCGCATCCGTTGAATGTGGTCCGCATCCCCGGCGAGTTCTCTTCGGACGACACACGCGTGCTCGCCCGGT
>CBDUYZ010000240.1:0-4437 GCA_965371575.1 uncultured bacterium | reverse complement strand
GTTTTCTGAAGCTAAGGAATTGGCTGGCGGAAGAAAAGAGGGCCGGTCCAATTTGCTGGCCGGCCCTCTGAGAAGTGGTGCGCAGGAATCAGACGTGGAGCGGGACCCACTTCGACAGGGCTTCGCGCACGACATCCGGCTCGAATGGCTTGTACAGGAAGTCGTTGATCCCTGCCTGGCGGAATTCCTCGAGCCGGTCCTCCGCCTTGCTCGAGGTCAGGATCAGGATGGGCACCGGCTTGCCCCGGTAGGGATGATCAGGCGGCAAGTCGGCCTCCAGCTGCCGGATGGCGCGGCTGGTCTCCAGCCCGTTCATGCCCGGCATGTTCATGTCGATGAGGACCAGATCATAGCGGGTTTCCGGACAACCGTCCCTGAACATGGCCACGGCGAATTCCCCGGATGCGGCGGGCTCCACCAGGCAGCCCATGCGTCCCAGCAGGCGGCTGCACACCGCCAGATTGACCGGTTCGTCATCGACCAGCAGGACGCGCAGCGGACGCTCGCTTGGATCAATCCCCGGCACATCGATCTTGCGGTCGCGGATGGAACCGGAGCGACGCCTCGGCAGAAGTGGATGGTCTCTGAATCCAGGACTCATGTCGTACCTCGATTCCTGACGGATCAGCTGTCGAAGAAATTTCGTGACGGCAATCGGATTTTCGGCAGGAAACGTTGAAATTTTAGATTAAATTGATGACTCGTGGTACATTGTGCCGATCGTTGAACCGCCAAAACTTCGCCAAGGGAGTCGTCATGGAATACAGGTTTCTGGGCCGCTCGGGGCTGGAGGTCTCGGCCCTGTCCTTCGGCGCCTGGGTCACCTTCCAGGACCAGCTCGACGTGGACAGGGCCCACGAGTGCATGAAAACCGCCTTCGACGCCGGGGTGAATTTCTTCGACAACGCCGAGGTCTACGCCGGCGGGATGGCCGAAACCATCATGGGACAGGTCCTGAAGAAGGCCGGCTGGCGCCGCAGCGACCTGGTGATCTCCACCAAGATCTTCTGGGGTGGTACGCCCCAGGCTCCCGGTGAGGCCTTCAAGTCCGGCCCCAACGACCGGGGTCTGTCGCGCAAACATATCATCGAGGGCACCGACGCGTCCCTGCAGAGGCTGGGCCTGGACTACGTCGACCTCATTTACTGCCACCGCCCGGACATCGACACGCCCATCGAGGAAACGGTGTGGGCCATGAGCCATGTGGTGCAGCAGGGCAAGGCCCTCTACTGGGGCACCAGCGAGTGGTCGGCGGCCCAGATCCGCCGGGCCTACGACATCGCGCGCCGCGAGCACCTGATCCCCCCCACCATGGAGCAGCCGCAGTACAACATGTTCTGCCGGGAACGCGTGGAAGCGGAGTATGCCCCCCTCTACGAGGAGATCGGGCTGGGCACCACGACCTGGAGTCCGCTGGCCAGCGGCATCCTGACCGGCAAGTACAACGACGGCATTCCGGAGGGGTCGCGCCTGTCCCTGGCAAACTACCAGTGGCTGCGGCCCGAGCTGGAAAGCGCGGCGGGCCTGGCGAAGGTCGCCAAGGTCAAGCAATTGATGCCGCTCGCCGAGGAGCTGGGCTGCACCATGTCCCAGCTGGCCATCGCCTGGTGCCTGACCAACGATGATGTCAGCACGGTGATCACCGGGGCTTCGCGCCCGTCGCAGGTCACCGAGAACATGGCGGCCCTGCAGGTCGCCGAGTTGTTGACGCCCGAGGTGCAGGAACGCATTGAAGGCCTTCTCGACAACCGTCCCGAGGGTGAGAAGAACTGGAGAGGTAGCTGAACATGAGGAAGGTCATTCTGATCATGGCGATGATGAGCATTCTGGGTGGATGTACGGACGACGGATCCGGCGACAGCAGCGCTGACACGGCCGGCGTCAGCGCGGCCGATTCGCTGCGGAACCCGTTCTTCACGGAGTGGGACGGGCCCTTCGGCACACCCCCCTTCG
Organism: uncultured bacterium; assembly: GCA_965371575.1. Lineage (GTDB taxonomy): Bacteria > Krumholzibacteriota > Krumholzibacteriia > LZORAL124-64-63 > LZORAL124-64-63 > JAGLCY01. Next base: position 2,484 of record CBDUYZ010000240.1, on the reverse strand, counting down.
ACAGGATCGAGATCTCCGACTACGAGCCCGCCATCATGCGGGGCATGGCCGAACACCGGAACGAGATCGCGGCGATCGCCCGTCACCCGGAGTTTCCCGACTTCGCCAACACCATCGAGGCCATGGACGAGGCGGGAGGCCTGCTGACCAGGGCCGGCAGCGTCTTCGGCGCCATGAACGGCGCCATGACCAACGACGAGATGCAGGCCATCGCCAAGCGCCTGGCGCCCCTGCGGTCCAAGCACCGGGACGAGATCCTCCTGAACGCCGAGCTGTTCGCAAGGGTCGTGGCGGTGTATGAGCTGCGCGAGAACCTGGACCTGGACCGGGAGCAGCAGATGCTGCTCAAGGAAACCTGGAAACGGTTCGTGCGGGGCGGAGCCAACCTTCCGGAAGCCGACAAGGTGAAGTTGAAGGCGCTGAACGAGGAGCTGTCGGTCCTGTCCCTGCAGTTCGGTGAAAACGTGCTGAAGGAAACCAACCGCTTCGAGATGGTCATCGATAACGAGGCCGACCTCGCGGGTCTGCCGAAGGCCGTGGTCGAGGCCGCGTCCGAGGCGGCGGCCGGCCGGGGCCACGAGGGCAAATGGGTCTTTACCCTGCACAAGCCCAGCCTGATCCCGTTCCTGCAGTACAGCTCGCAGCGCGGACTGCGCGAAAAGATGTTCAAGGGCTACATCAGCGTCGGTGATAACGGCGACGACCTGGACAACAACGCCATCCTGGCCCGCATCGCGGCCCTCAGGGTACAGAAGGCGAACCTGCTGGGCTATCCCTCCCACGCCCACTACATACTCGACGACAACATGGCCCAGACCCCGGAGAACGTCTACGAACTGCTGAACAAGTTGTGGACCCCCGCGCTGGCCCTGGCGAAGAAGGAGACCGCCTCCTTCCAGAAGATGGTCAACGCGGAAAGGGCCAGAGGCGGCAAGCGCTTCAAGGTGGCGGCCTGGGACTGGTGGTACTACGCCGAGAAGGTCAAGAAGGCCAGGTACAAGCTGGACGAGGAGATGATGCGCCCCTATTTCGAGCTGGAGAACGTCCGGGCCGGCATGTTCGAAACCGTCAACAAGCTCTTCGGCATCACCTTCAGCGAACGGCACGACATCCCGGTCTACCACGAGGACGTGAAGGTCTACGAGGTCAAGGAAGCCGACGGCGCCACGGTCGCCATCTGGTTCAGCGACTACTTTCCCCGCGAGAGCAAACGGGGCGGGGCCTGGATGGGCTCCATGCGCAAGGAATCCTACCTCGACGGCGAGCGAGTCATCCCGCTGGTCCACAACGTGGGCAACTTCACCAAACCGACCGGCGAAATGCCCGCCCTGCTGAGCGCGGACGAGGTGGGAACCATGTTCCACGAGTTCGGCCACGCCCTGCACGGAATGCTGTCGGACTGCCGCTACAGGACCCTGAGCGGCACCTCGGTGATGCGCGATTTCGTCGAACTGCCCAGTCAGGTCATGGAGAACTGGGCCTTCGAACCCGAGGTGCTGGCCCTCTACGCCAAGCATTACCAGACGGGTGAAACGATCCCCGCGGAGCTGGTCGCCAAGCTGGAGAAGAGCAAGCACTTCAACCAGGGCTTCGCCACCACCGAATATCTGGCCGCCAGTTTTCTGGACATGGACTGGCACACCCTCGAAACAACCACCGAACAGGATGTCGCGGTGTTCGAGAAGGAGTCCCTGGACCGGATCGGGCTGATCGACGAGATCGTTTCCCGCTATCGCAGCCCCTACTTCCGACACATCTTCTCCGGGGGCTATTCAGCGGGCTACTACTCCTACGTGTGGGCCGAGGTACTTGACGCCGACGCCTTCGAGGCTTTCAAGGAAACTGGCGACATCTTCGATCCGGCGACGGCCAAGTCGTTCCGGGACAACATTCTGGCTCGCGGCGGCTCAGAGGAGCCCATGACCCTGTACAGGCAGTTCAGGGGCAAGGATCCCGAGATCGCCCCCCTGCTGGCCAGGAAGGGTATGGACTGAAACCACGGGGCCGCCGGCTTTTCGCTGACCCGGTTCGGTGGCCCCGGAACATTTACCCCAGTAACCATATGCTACAGCGCCACTTAGATCATTTTGGCCCGCCGGCGGGCCCTCCTTCCATAATTACAATAATGACAGCCACTTAGCCGAATTCTTGTTCCAGCGCCCTTGTTTTTAGGTATTTCGGTTCACTTTCCCCCGATTTTTACGATGTAACTATAGGGTTGTGCCTCCGAAATTGTGTCTGGTCCGCTGGGGTCCGGTGGCATGTTGCGAAGGGCCCCCGGGGGCCTCTGTATTTGATGTTTAGGTTTTTAGCGGGGCTAAAATTGTTTCATCAGAAGGGCTATTCCTCAAAAATCGACTGGCCTTGAAGCATCCACCTTGCCCCAATGGACCAGACACAATTTCGGAGGCACAACCTAAGGAATAAACAAAAGCCCCCCGGATTTCGGTCCGGGGGCCTTTTCTTACAGTCCGAACATGACCG
>CBDUYZ010000239.1:0-4442 GCA_965371575.1 uncultured bacterium | reverse complement strand
GTAGAGGGTGTCGTGCACGGCCGAGCTCTTGCCCGACCCAGAGACCCCGGTAACCACCGACATCCTGCCCAGGGGAATCTCCAGGTCAATGTTCTTGAGATTGCGGCCGGACATCCCACGGATCGCCAGGATCTGCACGTCCCCGCTCCCTCCGATCAGGGGAGCCGGGCCGTCCCGCCCCACCCGACCGGCCAGGTAGTCCCCGGTCGGAGTGCCGATCCGGGCAGCCACTTCGTCCACGGTGCCCTGGGACACGACCTCTCCGCCGTGCTCCCCGGCGCCGGGCCCCAGATCGATGATGTGATCCGCGGCCAGCATGATCTCGCGATCGTGTTCGACCACGACAACCGAATTGCCGCGGTCGCGCAGAGCCTGGAGTGTGACGATGAGTTGCCCGATGTCCCGGTGATGCAACCCGACACTCGGTTCGTCCAGTATATACAGGACCCCGGTCAACTGGGACCCCACCTGGGTGGCCAACCTCACCCGCTGGCCTTCCCCGCCGGACAAGGTGGAGATTCCCCGGGCCAGGGAAAGATAACTGACGCCCACCTTGAGCAGGAACCGCAGACGGTGCCTGATCTGGTCCAGGACAGGACCGGCGACCATCTTCTCACGTTCCGCGGTGAAAGAGACGCCCGCCGCCCAGTCCGCGAATTCCTCCAGGGTCAGTGCCGTCACCTCTCCGATGTGGCGGCCGGCGATCTTTACGTTGAGGGCTTCGGAGTTTAACCGGTGTCCACCGCATTCGGCGCAAATATTTTCGACCATCATCCGTTCCAGCGCGGTTCGAATCTTCTCCGATTTTGTCTCGCGGTGGCGCCGCACGAGTTCCGGCACCAGGCCTTCCCAGTCGCGCAGGAAGGCGTTGTAGTGGGGATGATTGCGCAATTCCTGCACGATTTCCGGGGCCAAGCCGTGGAAAAGGACTTCCTTCACCCGCTGCTCCAGATCCTCGAAGGGAACCTCCAGGGAAAACTCCATGGCCCCGGCCAGTGCCTCGACCTGGACGTAGAGCCAACTGGTTTCCTTGCCCTTGAGAAACTCGATGGCACCCTGGGCGATACTCAATTCAGGGTCGGGAACCAGCGCCTCGGGAACGATGGACCGCAGGGTGCCCAGACCGTTGCAGCCGGGACAGGACCCGGCCGGAGAATTGAACGAGAACAGCCGGGGTTCGGGTTCGGGAAATCCCCGACCGCAATCCGGGCAGGAGGAATGACGGCTGTACCGGTACTCACGGCCCTGGCTCCAGACAATGACCGAGCCGTCACCCAGTTCTGCCGCGCGGTCCAGCCCCGTCTTCAGGCGGTCGCGGATACCGGGCCTGTTGACCATCCCGTCCACCACCACCGCGATGTCGTGTCGCTTGCCGCGGACCAGGTTGATCTCGTCGTCGAGTTCCCGGATCTCGCCGTCGACGAGCACCCGGACATACCCCTGCCGCCGGAGATCATCCAGCAGCTTTTTCTGCTCCCCCTTGCGGCCGCGCACCACCGGAGCCAGCAGATAGAACCGGGTCTTCTCGGGCAGGGCGGCGATCTCGTCGGTGATATCGGACAGCGGCCGCCCTGAGGCAGGCACCCCGCAGTCGGGGCAGTGCACCGTTCCGCACCGGGCGAACAGCAGACGCAGGAAGTTGTAGATTTCCGTGACGGTGCCCACTGTCGAACGGGGGCTGCGGCCCAGGCCCTTCTGGTCGATGGCCAGGGCCGGGGACAGACCATCGATCCTGTCCACATCGGGTTTGGGCAATTGGTCGAGAAATTGGTGGGCGTAGCTGGAAAGGCTTTCGATGTACCGGCGTTGTCCTTCGGCGTACAGAGTGTCGAAAGCCAGGGATGACTTGCCGGAACCGCTGGGCCCGGTGACGACGATCAGCCTGCGCCTGGGCAGACGCAGGCTTATGTTTTTCAGATTGTGGACCCGCACTCCCTTGAGGGTGATGTCACCATGGTCGGCAGGCCCGGTCGGCTTTGCTCTGCTGGTCACGTTTCCATTTTTCCGGCTGCTACTTGGCCGATTGTAGATCCGCAGGCATCTCGTCCCAGGCAACCTTTTCGGCAGCCGTCAAACCCGCGACACCTTCGATGATGGTCACCTTTTCGATCGCGACCGGGTTGCGGGGAGCGTCACGGCCCGCGGCGGGATTCTTTTCGGCGTTCACGATGATGTCCGCGACATCCATGCCCGTGACAGTCTGGCCGAAGATAGTGTACTGGCCGTCGAGTTGGGCGGTCGGCGCCACGCAGATGAAGAACTGGCTGCCGGCTGAATCCACATCCTGGCTGCGCGCCATGCTCAGGGTGCCGCGGGCATGCTTGACGCTCTTTGAGAACTCGCCTTTGAGATTGGCGGGACCGTCCAGCCCCGTGTAACCCTTCCGTTCGAGCAGGTCATTGACCTGCTGGACCAGTTTCAACTCGTCGGCGGTCAGCACGTCGGTCAAGGCGGGACCGCCCAGGCCGTCGTTGCGCGGGTCGGCATCCTTGCTGTTGGGGTCGCCGCCCTGTATGACGAACCCGGGCACTATCCGGTGGAATTTGGTGCCGTCATAGAACCCCGTGCGCGATAGGTGGACGAAATTGCCCACGTGATGGGGCGCCATTTCGGGATAGAAGACCAGCAGGATGTCGCCCACCCCGGTTTCCAGACGGGCGAAAAGGGGTTCGTCGGCCCGGGCGACGGTGGCGGAGGCGAGCAGGGCGGTCGCCGTGACGAACAGAACAAGAACCAGGGAACGATTCAGGCCGCCGCGACCGGCCGAACGGATGGTGGTTTTCTCAGGACGCATTTTTCCTCCAGGTTGCCGGGTGGAATGTCAATTTCCGCGCCGGACAAGATAGGCGATGCCTGTTTCGGAATGAATATATTCTCCCAGCCGTGAAGTCTCGGCCATGTCGCCGACACCCCACAACATAACCCGGTGATAGATCTGACCACCGAGATCGGATTCCTCGATCACCGGAGCATAACCCAAGGCGCTGATGCGGTCGGCCTGCCTCCTGGCGTTGGCCAGGCTTGTGAACGACCCCAGTTGCAGACCGTAGGCGCCGTCTCCGGAAGAAACGGAAGTGGACGGCCGGGTTCCTGACGGTACGGATCCGGTCTCGGTTTCGGTTGGAACCGCCTTGATCCCGCTTCCCGCGTCCAGTGCCTCCTGTTCGCCGGCTGCCTGATCCTTAATGACACCCTCGGCGTCCGGCAAAGTTCCAGCCTCGTAGGAGCTATCCGTGTCGGAGGTGACACCGGTGTCCACCGTGACCGTATCGAGCGCCGCATCAGATACCAGCGCCCGCGGTTTTTGCTGCGTGGCTGATTCCTCCTGGTCACCTCCACCGCAACCGGTCAGGCTGGCTGGCACCGCAACCCCCAAAGCAAGAACGATAACCACAGACAAGCACCGGCGTACGGTCAACTGACCTGTACTCATAACAACCTCCAGGTATGGACTGGTCAAGCGGGGTCGATGGACATAGTATCTCCCGGTCAGGGGTCCTGGCAAGGCCGGACCCTGCTCTTGGCAACGGATCCAGCTAGCAGGCTGTTGTAAAACTGGATCTGCTCGCAAGTGCCAGCCAGCGCGGCCGAGCCCAGTTTTTCAACAACCTGCTAGAAAGCTCATCGCCATGTCTGCCCCAACGTCCTTGATCTATTTTGACAACGCGGCCACCAGTTTTCCCAAACCCGCCTCCGTAGCTGAAGCGATGACGGATTTCCTGTCCAACCGGGCCGTGAACCCCGGCCGCGCGGGATTTGATCTTTCCCTGGAAGTCGGTCTCCTGGTGGATCGGGTCCGCAGCCGCTTGGACCGGCTCTTCAACAACCCCGCCGCCGATCCCGACCGCACCATCTTTACGGCCAACGCCACGGATGCGCTGAACCTCGCCATCCAGGGCGTTTGCCGTCCGGGTGACCACGTGGTGGCCACGGTCCTGGAACACAACTCCGTCCTGAGGCCCCTGGCCATGCTGCAAAAGGCAGGGGTCATCACGTTCGATCTGGTTCCCTGCGACACGAGCGGTCGGGTGGATCCGGCCGCGTTCAAGGCCCTGATCGGCCCCTCTACCCGGCTCGTGGTCATGACCCACGCCAGCAATGTTTGCGGCGCCGTTCAGCCCGCCGCGGAGGTTGGCGCCCTGTGCCGGGACCGGGGCGTCCTGTTCCTGCTGGACGCCGCCCAGACCACGGGCTTGATCCCGGTCGACATGACGGCCCTGAAAGCGGATCTGGTGGCCTTCACGGGACATAAGTCGCTGCTGGGGCCCACCGGCATCGGAGGCCTGGTCGTGGGCCCGCAGGTAGACATCCGCAGCACGCGCTGGGGCGGAACCGGCGTCAGATCAGCGTCTCGCGAACACCCCGAGGATTTCCCCTGGCGGCTGGAGGCGGGCACCCTCAACACCGTGGGTATCGTAGGTCTGGGTGCGGGGATGGACTGG
>CBDUYZ010000238.1:0-4502 GCA_965371575.1 uncultured bacterium | reverse complement strand
GATGAAAAGGTCCCCGGCGGCCAGGACTCCCATGAATTCCCGCAACGAGAACCGGTCCAGCAGAAGATCGATTCCCCGGTCGAGGTGGCGGGCCACCGCCGCAACCATGGCGCTGTCCGCGGCCGCGCCGGTAATGAACACGCGCCACCCCGGTTGACGGGCCAGGGTATTGGCGACCCCGGCAAAGCGCGACGGCTCCCAGTCCAGCGCCGAGCCGCCGGAACCGGGATGGACGAAGACCAGGGTGTCCGCCCCGGGCGCCTCCTCCCGGCGGAAGGCTCGCCCGAGCTCCTGCTGACCACTGGTAAGATGCAGGCGCGGTTCCGGGAAATCACGGTTCCGTTTCCCGAGCAAGGACCTCCATCCCCCGGTGAGCCGGCGGGCCAGAAGCAGATTGTGCTCCATTTCATGCCGGCCGCCGCGTGAGCGGGACTGCCACGATCCCCGGTTCAACAGAAACCAACTCGACCCTTTGGAAAGGGGCCCGTACCGTTTTCGGATACCGGCATTCTTCATCAGACGAGCCAATTTCGTCCGGAACTGGAGAATCACCACCGCGTCGAACCCTTCCCGGCGCAGCTTGTCTTCCAGATCCGCCAGTTCATCCTCCGTCTCGGACCCGGTCCAGGTCCAGACTGCATCGATGTGGGGATCGTTCTCCACCAGGGGCGCCGAGTCCGGCGCCACCAGGGCGTGTACTTTCCAGTCCGGCCGCCGGGTCTTGATATCCTCGAAGACGGGAAGCGACAGGACGAGGTCGCCCAACCGGTCCGTTCTTGTGACCAACACCTTCAACGGCGCCCCATCCACCAGAGCTTGGTGTACTTGCTCAGGACATAGAAGCCGGAAGCCAGACAGAGCACCGTACCTGGCCAACCGTCCAGAATGCCGCCCTTGACCAGCCACATCCGCCAGAAGGCCGCCTTGGCCCTGACCACGGCGCCGAACAGGCCCGCGGACCGGCCCGCGGCGTGCAGTTCCTCGGCGGCCAGGGTGGTATAGCGGTTCAGCTTGTCGATGTATTGGTCCATGGTCTCGTAGGTATAATGTCGCAGCAGGCCATCCAGCCGGCCGACATTACCTGCGGCGACAATCGATTCGTGCACGGACTTGTCGTTGAACCCCGCCCGCTCGCGGTCGAACAGGCGCGTCACGTATTCGGGGTGCCAACCGCAGTGCCGGATCCACTTGCCCAGAAAGCGGCTCAACCGGTTTATCATGAAGGCGGCCTCGTCCGGCTGATCGGGCAGCGCCTCTATGGCGGCCTGCAGTTCAGGCGTCACCTGTTCATCCGAATCGATGCTGAGCACCCACCGGTTGCGGCACAGGTCGACCGCCTTCTGCTTGGTGGGACCGAAACCCAGCCACTCGGTCTGGTGTACTACCGCGCCGTGCCGGACGCATACCTCGGCGGTTTCGTCGCGGCTGCCCTGGTCCAGCACGACGATTTCGTCCGCGAAGGACAGGGACGCCAGGCAACGGTCAAGATCGGCCGCGACGTCCAGGGTGATGATGGCGGCGGATATCTTCACGCTGAGGCAACCTTTCCGGGCACTAGAATCACCTTGCCGACGTTCAAACGGTCTTCCAGGCGGCGGTGAGCCGGCCCGGCGTCATCAAACGAAAAAACTGCGTCGATCACCGGCGCGATGCGACCGGTGGCCAGCAGTTCGAGCAACTCGCCCATCCAGGTCGAAGTGCGCTCCTGCTGATCCCACATGCGGCCCAGATTCACCCCGCCGATGGACTTGTTGTCGTTCATCAACCTGAGCGGATTCAGCTGCAGCCAGGGGACCTGTGCCAGCGTACGCAACGCCGACAGGGTACCAGACCCCTTGCCCTGCGCGGCACTGGAAAAACCGAACAGGATCAGACGCCCGCATTTCGACAAGCTGCGATAGCTTTCCATGATCCAGCGGCCGTGACGGGGCTCCAGGGCGACATCCACTCCGCGTCCGTTTGTTGCGGCCGCAACCTCCCGGGCGAAATCGGCCCGGCGGGAATCGAAAACATACTCGAGGCCCTGCTCCCGCAGGAAATCGTGCTTGACCGGTGAAGCCGAACCGACAACCCCGGCACCGGCCAGCCGGCACAACTGGATGACCGCCTGACCCACACCCCCGGCGGCGGAATGGACCAGAACCAGATCGCCGGCGGCAACCGGGGCCATGACACGGATCATCTGCCAGGCCGTCAGGTAATTTACCGGCAATGCGGCCGCGGCCACGGGCCCGACTCCCTCGGGCCGGGTCCAGACGAATTTCCGGGGCAGACAGACAAATTCACTATATCCCCCGAAGTTGCACATGGCCACCACCGGGGTTCCGATCAGTTCCTCTGCCACCCCGGGCCCGGCGGCATCTACCGTACCAGCAACCTCGTACCCGGCTACCGCCGGCAGTTTCGGGGCATCGGGATAGAGCCCCCGCCTCATCATCACGTCAGCGAAATTGACGCCTGCCGCCTCGACGCGGACCCGCACCTGCCCGGGTCCGGGGTCGGGGCGGGCCACCTCCCGGACCTCCAGGACATCCACCTCGCCCTTGCGGTTCATCCAGATCTGGCGCATGGCAACACCACCCTTCCCGCGGAAGGTCATCGGAAAGCGAAGCCACCGGGCCTGGTGCCCGGCATTCCGATTTCAGGATAACCCACCCCGCCGATCTTGAAGCTCATGACAAATCCGCTTTCCTCGACGCTGTTCACGAATCCGAAGCGCAGCTGGGTCGAAGGCAGCACCAGGTCCTGGTTGTTGATGCGGAAACCGAGTCCGATGCTCGAATAGATCTTCTGCTGCGCGATGGGATCGTCCTCGCCGCCGACGGTCCCGACGTCCGCATAACCAAAGACCATGAAGCGGAAACCCATCATCGACCAGGGGGTGAACACCCTGGACTCCATCTTCAGGATCATGCGCTGGTTACCCTTCACCAGGTTGTCCTCCAGACCGCGCAGTCCGGTCCTGTTCCCGAGCATCAGGGCCCCGTCCCCGTCTCGGTTGAAGGCCAGGGTGTAGGTCAGAACCGAATAGAAACGATATCGGAAACGATCCCCACCCATCAAACGGGTGATGTAGAAACCTCCCACATTCAATGATCCGTCTTCGATCAAGAAGTCATGGAAATAGCCGCCCAGATCGACAAGACCCATGAAGATGTCACCCCGGTTGCGGATGGAAAGATAGGCGGTCTGGAAAAAGGTGCTGGTGCGGTCGTAGAATTCGCGCTCCTGGTAGCCGCCAGACAGTTTGATGGTGAAACCCGAGGGGACGTCCTCGGTTTCCCCCATCTTGAACAGATAGTTCGTCATGTAGTGCTTCAACCGCTGATAGGTCAATCCGGCGAGATAATCCCGGGTGTTGAGATAGGACGCATTGGTGTCGGGAGTGGCGTGGGGACGTTCCTTGAAATTGATCTTCCGGAACCTCACCGCGGGAATCAGCATAGGGCGAGCCGTCTCCTTGGTCGCCCGGGTCTTGCTCAGGGGAATGGCGTGACCAGCCCAATAGTCACCCAGTTCGAACTTGCGAGGCACACCTCCGTTGTCCCGGATGTCGGTGTATTCCCATGCGCCTCCTCCCACCCATTTGATCCCGGGGTAGATCAGGACGCGTTGAATCTCGGCCTGCCGTGACAGTTGCTGCCACGAATCCTCGTAATGGAGCCTCAAGTCGAAAAAGGTGCCTCGGACGTTCCGTTTGAACAGACGACCCTGGTAGCCGAGGTTCGGCTCCATGTCCCCGCGGTAGATCACCTTGTTGTCCAGGCGGACCCCGTACCCGCCGAGGTTGGAGAAATAGAGGTTCACGTCGTAACGGTCGACGTCCTTGATGTTGCCGGTGATCCCGAAAGGCCATTTATCTCTTGTTTCGACCACCACGGCCACCGATTCGGTGTCTCCGGTGAGCGGCACCAGAATGATCCGAACGTCGTTTATGAAGTCCAGCTCACGGAGCATGCGTTCGGAGTCGGCCAGCAGAAAGGGGTCGAGGGCCTGGCCCTGCTCGAAGAGAAGATATTCCCGGATCAGACGGTCTTTGGTATAGGAATGGAAAGGTTTGGTAACGGTGTTGAGGAATTGCTGGCCCGACCCCTGATCCGCATCCCAGTAGGGATCGAATCGTTCGACCTGGTGAACGATGACCACCTCGATGGTCTTGCCGATATGGGCCGTGTAGCGGCCCACCAGTTCCACCGCGGCGCCGTCGAGTTCATCGCCGGTCTGACCGCTGTTCCCGAAATACCTTTTCAGGACGCGTGTCAACCAGGAGCTGTCCTGGCCCCCGTCGGTGTCGGTGACCGCCACCGAATCAGGAGCCGTGCCGGCCTCCTGGGCTGCGGCCCCGACCACGAACCCCATCCCGAACAGGGGCAGGATCAGCAGGCCGGTCATCAACAGCCGCATTTGGTCACCGCCCGCAGCAGCGTTTGTACTTCATGCCGCTGCCGCAATGACAAGGGTCGTTGCGGCCTGTCCTGGGTTCGGCCCGAACCACCGGCTTC
>CBDUYZ010000237.1:0-4525 GCA_965371575.1 uncultured bacterium | reverse complement strand
CAAGGTGGAGGATCTCACGGTCCTGGGGGCTGCGTTTGAGGTTTCGGTCTTCAACCCGCTCTTCTTCGGGGAAGCCGACGTGGGACCCACGGATGACGACACGGGCACGGGCATCCCCGAACCGGACGACAGCATTGATTTCGAAGACGAGATGATCTTCGGGATGAATTACATACCTTCCGCCAAGGGCCTGACCGCTGACGGAAACTATTCCCTGACAACCGGCCCGGTGGCGCTGGCTTGGCGTCCGACCGCCGACCGCACCTGGACGCTGGACCTTGTCGCCCCCTGCCCCGCCCTCAAAGGTGTGGCCCTCGCGGCGGTCCTGCCGCACGGCATGTTCCCGGTGGTGACGGCCGGCGAAGCGGTCACCTCCCAGGCGGATCTGTTTTTCCTGAGAAACATCGACCAGCACGGCCTTGAAACGGGCCTGGTGATCCTGGGCTCCGGCCGGGGCATGACTGCCACCGGCACCCTGTTGACCGTGGAACTTCCGGCGGGAGTGGATCCGGCGGCTCTGAACATCGGGAACATCAGCCTGGATTTGCGTGATGTGCACAACAAGCCGCTCGAATACGACCTCCAGGGAAAATCCGGCGCCGTTACCCCGGCTGCCTTCTTCCTGGGTGGGGCCTACCCGAATCCCTTCAATCCCGCCACGACCATCCGGTTCGGCATCCCGGGTGAAATGCCGGTCCGCCTGGAGATCTACGGGATGGACGGCCGACGCGTGGCCATTCTGGTCGATGAGATCCTGGACGCCGGGCCCCACGAAGCCGTCTGGCAGGGCCGCGATGACACTGGCCGCCAGGTCGCTTCGGGTGTGTATTTTTCCAAGCTTCTGGCCGGCTCGCAGAGCCAGGTCCGGAAGATGACCCTCATGAAGTAGGTTGATCGGTGAATAGACGTTTCAAATACCTTCTCGTCCTGACTGCCGTCCTGGCCCTGACGGCGTTCGCGAGCGCCGCTTCGGCCCAGATCGCCCTGCGTTTCTCCCCGCCCGACACGACCTTCGAACCGGGCGCCACCATCCGCGTATCGGTCATGCTGGATGACGCAATCTATTTTCGGACCGTCGAAGTGACGGTGACCTACGACGCCACCTTGGTCCGCTCCGTGAGCGGCGGCCGGGGCGCCCTGTTCAGCGACAGCGACTTCTTCGTCTGGGAAAGCTTCGAGGAGAGCGTGCCCGGCCAGTGGCACGGCTTCGCCATCATCATGGGGGCGACCGATTCCCTGTCCGGTCCCGGCGAGCTTTTCGCCTGGGAGGTGGAGGGCCTGATCGATGGCACTACCCCGCTCACCGGCATCGAAGCCAAGCTCTATGAGCCCAACGCCGCGCCCATTCCCGACGTCACCCTGGATGCCACCACGCTCGAGGTACGCACGGCACCCAGTGCCGTGGACGATCTGCCGGCTTTCCAGCCCGATCTGAAGCTCTACCCGAACCCCTTCAACCCCGGAACCAGGATCGGCTTCGACCTGCCGGCCGGCGGTCATGTCCTGCTGTCCGTGTTCGATGCCCGGGGCCGGCTCGTCGCCACCCTGCACGAGGGCCACGCCCCCTCCGGCCCCCTCCACTTCGATTGGGACGGCCGCAACAACAGCGGGGCCGTCCAGCCGGGTGGAGTCTATCTGTTCCGCCTCCATTCACGGCAGGACGGCGTCACCCACACGGCCACGACGAAGGGCATCCTGCTCAAGTAGATGTCACAGCCATCATTTCGTCGAGGGCCTGGAACAGCACCAACCGATGCTGCCGGCGGTGTTTCAGGGGAATCCAGAAATCGTGGCGTTCCCGTGCGGAGAGATCGTTCCAGTGGGCCATGATGAAATCGGTCATGGCGCCGGCCGTCTCCAGATACCTACCCAGCACCTCCCCGAAAGGGAGCCGGCTGAATTCCTCCATGGCCTTCCGGCTGAGCTTTTCGAACTCGACAGGCGGAGCGGGTGTGCGGGAACCGAGGTCGGTCTTGCGGGAAAAGAAATTGACGGTGAAATCTTCCCAGAAGGCGATGTGGGCGAGGGTTTCCTTGAAGCTCAGGGTCCCGTCGGAACCCCGGCACTCGCGGAACACCCTGGGGCATTCCGCCAACCGGTGACGCAAAAGACGATCCTCCTCCGTGAAGGCGTCGACCAGCGCTTTCCTGTGACCCATCGTGTCCGTCACTTTCCGGCGATAGTTGTGACCAGCAGACAGTCCTGGGACTTCATAGTCATATCACATGATCGGCGGGGTGGCAATACTTCAAGTTGAAGGCGGGAGATCAATCCGGGCTACGACACCACCTGAATGTGGTGATGGCGCTTTTTACCGACCTGAAGGGTGATTTTGCCGTCCTGGATGTGCCGCTCCGTCAGCCTGAGGGTTTCATCCTCGACAAGGTCGCCGGCGACCCTGACTGCCTTCTGGCGAATCATGCGCCGGGCCTCGCCCTTGCTCTTCATCAGGCCGACCTCCAGCAGGGCGTCCAGCAGGCTCAGCCCCGCGCCGGTGAAATCGGTGGCCGGGCGTTCACTCGAAGGCACCGTGCTGTCGTCACCACCACCTGAGAACAGGGCCGTGGCGGCTTTCTCGGCGGCGGCCGCTTCTTCGGCGCCGTGGATAAGGGTGGTGACCTCGTGGGCCAGCACCTTCTTGGCTTCGCGAGTGTCCGCGCCCCGCAGCTTTTCCAGCTTTTCGATCTCGGCCGGCGGCAACAACGTGTACAGGCGCAGGAACCGCGACACGTCACGGTCGTCGACGTTCACCCAGTACTGGAAAAAATCGTAGGGCGAGGTGCGGTCGGCATCGAGCCAGACCGCACCCGCGGCGGATTTGCCCATCTTGCCGCCGCCGGCGGTCATGAGCAGGGGAAAGGTCAGACCGAAGACCTCGGACTGGTTCACCCGCCGGCACAGATCTATGCCCGAACAGATGTTCCCCCACTGATCATTGCCGCCCATCTGCAGCCGACAGCCGTGGTCCCGGTTCAGTATCATGAAGTCGTAGGCCTGCAGGATCATGTAGTTGAACTCGATGAAGGACAGACCGGCCTCCATCCGTGTCTTCACCGAATCGCGGGTCAACATCTGGTTGACGCTGAAGTACCTGCCGACGTCCCGCAGGAATTCGAGGTAGCCGTATTCCTTCAGCCAGTCGGCGTTGTTGAGCATCATTCCGTCGCGCTCGCCCGCGCCGAAACGGATGAGGCGGGACAACTGGCCCTTGATTCCCGCGAGGTTCTTCTCGATGGTCTCGAGGGTCATCATGTTGCGCAGTTCGGTCCGACCGCTGGGATCGCCCACCATGGCCGTGGCGCCGCCCACGATGGCGATGGGCTTGTGGCCGTGGTTCTGCAGATGCACCAGGCCCATGATGGGCAGGAGGCTTCCCACGTGCAGGCTGTCGGCGGTGGGATCGAAACCGATGTAACCGGTGGTTGTTTCGTCGGCCAGCAGCCTGGTCAGACCTTCTTCATCGGTGCATTGTTCGAAAAAGCCCCGCCACTTCATCTCCTCGATGAAGGAATCGAAAGCGGGAGTCTTTCCGTTCCTGGTGCTCATTTTCCCTGCCACCGGTTGAGATGAACATGCCGGCGCCGCCCTCGAGGCCGCCCGCCCTTGCGGTGGTCCTGACAAGATCAGACCCGAAGGCAGATCTTCCACCAGTGAACGGACGGTCTCCAAGGCAGCGCCCGGCAATTTGCAGGCTGCCTGACAGCTTGCTGGCTGCATGATCCGTGGTTCACGATCACAGCAGCTTGTCGAGAGTATGGAAAAAGTAGGGATAGGATACGGCGACACAGGTCTCGTCGTCCAGTACGGTTTCGCCTTTTGTCACCAGCGCGGCCACGGCCATCGCCATGGCGACGCGATGATCGCCCGCGGTCTTCAACACCATCGGCCGACCTTTTTCGCCGCCTATCAATGGTGTCGGCCCGGTGATCTTCAATCCGTCTTCCAGCTCGATCACCTCGGCGCCGAGACGCTTCAGGTTTTCCGCCATCACCGCCAGCCGGTCGGATTCCTTGACGCGCAGTTCCGCGGCTCCCGTAATCAGGGTCTCCCCCTCGGCCTGGGTCGCGAGCACCGCCAGCACGGGAACTTCATCCACCAGAGAGGGGAGGTCGAAGGCAGTTATCATGAATGATTTCAAAAGGTTGTGCGACACCTTGACATCACCGTGCGGCTCGGCGCCCGGTTCGCCGCTGGGCCGATAGATGCTAACTTTGGCCCCCGCGCGGCGCAGCACCCGCAAGGCGCCGGTCCGGGTGTAGTTGATTGATTGGCCCTTTACCGTGAGCTCGGAACCGGGCACCAGCGCGGCGGCTGTCTGGAAGAACGCGGCGCTCGAGGGGTCCCCGGGAATCCGGATGTCGAACCGGCCGGGGCGGACCCGGCCGCCCATTGTGTTCAGCAGAAGTTCGGTGTGGTCCCGGGAACCGTCGGCGCCCGTGACCGTGGTGCTTCCCCGGGCGAACAGACCGGCCAGCGTCAGCGCCGACTTCACCTGGGCGGAAGCGACCTCCAGATGATGATCGAT
>CBDUYZ010000236.1:0-4537 GCA_965371575.1 uncultured bacterium | reverse complement strand
TTTTCCTGCCCGACGAAATCAGCCAGGGCCCGCGGCCTCAGGCTGAGGTCAAGGTTCCCGTCGGTTTTCTGTTCGGCGGGATCGGTCCACCGTTGTTCGTTCACGCCATGCCTTTCCGCACCCCGCTAGCCCGGATTTTTCATGAATAATCCGGGCTAGAGGTGCTGCAAAGCCGCCTTGACCCATCTTTCGAGGTCCTGGTCGATCTCACTGTCGGCCTGTTGGGCCCGCAACAGAGCCTGTTCGGCCCGGGACGGCGCCAGACCCATGGCCCCCAGGACCGCCAGTGCCCGACTCAGCCCTTCGGACAGCGCGCCGCCGGTGATACCTCTCGGACTATCCGAGCCAACGATCTCGGGCACCCGCTGCCCCAACTCGACCACCAGGCGGGCCGCGCTCTTCTTGCCGATCCCCGGCAGTTTGGCCAGGGCCTTTTCGTCCCCGGTGCGCAGATAGGAGGCGATCTCCCTGCCCGCAGCACGGGACAGCATCCCCAAGGCCACCTTGGGCCCCACCCCTGATACCGAAATCAGGAGGCGGAACATGGCTCTTTCCTCCGCCTCCACGAACCCGAAGAGGGACCACTTGTCCTCACGCACCGCCAGGTGGGTCCACAAACGCACCCACTCTCCGGGCGCGGGCAGCCGCTCGGCGGACAGGGCGGACAGCTGGACGTCCAGACCGATGCCCCCACCCACCGAAACAATCGCCTCGGTTCCTCCTGAAACCAGGGTGCCTTCCAGAAACGCGATCATCGCTTTACTCTCCCGCCTGAGGAATAGCATCCACAGCCATGCCTATTATCCGACAGAGTTAGAGATCAGGCCAGCCCGGAGAATTGCCTGGATAAACGGGACCGACCCGCGTGGGTCAAAGCCACTGCCAATGCGTCGCTCTGGTCGAGCGGGGGGGAATCCTTGAGGGCAAGCAGCCGCATCACCATGAAGCGGACCTGATCTTTGGTCGCAGCCCCATTGCCTGTCAGGGCTTTCTTCACCTCGCGCGGGGCGTACTCCGCCACCGCAAGACCGGCGGAAGCTCCCGCCAACACGATCACGCCCCGGGCATGGCCGAGAACAAGGGCACTCCTGGCGTTCTTTGCGTTGAACAGGTCCTCGACCGCCATTACCTGGGGAGCATGCCGGTCAATCACCGCGGTCAACCCCCGGTGGATCGCCAGCAATCGGTCGCAAAGCGGCGCGTTCCTAGCGGCCCTGATCACGCCTCCGTCCAACATGCTGACAACCGGTCCGGCTGATATCACACCGTAGCCGGTCGCATGGGAACCGGGATCAACGCCCAGAATGATCACGGGCGGCCCTCCACGATCAAAGCCTGTCCTCGATCTCCGCCATCACCTCGTCGTCGAGATCGAAGTTGGCCGAGACCTGGGACACGTCGTCGAGGTCGTCCATGCTGGTAATAAGCTTGATCAGCACCAGGGCGTCCGACTTTTCCACGTTGACGGTTGTGTTGGGCAACTGCACCAGTTCCGTGGAAGTCACCGGCAGGCCGGCTTCGCTCAGGGTGGAACTCACCGCGTGGAGATCCTCCATGGATGTGGTCACCGAAATAATGCCGCCGTCATCCTCCACGTCCTCGGCACCCGCCTCGATGGCCGCGTCCATGGCGGATTCGAGATCGCAACGTTCGCCGTCAACGACGATCATGCCCTTGCGTTCGAAGAGGTAGGACACGCATCCGTTGGCGCCCAGGTTGCCATTGAACTTGCTGAAGACATGCCGGACTTCCGCGGTCGTGCGGTTCTTGTTGTCGGTCTGGCATTCGACCAGGACGGCCACCCCGCCCGGCCCGTAGCCCTCGTAGGTGATCTCTTCGATGACCAGGCCGCCCAACTCACCGGTGCCGCGCTTGATGGCCTTGGTGATGGTGTCGTTGGGCATGTTCGAACTGCGAGCCGTATTAACGGCCGCACGCAGCCGCGGGTTGGACTCCGGGTCGCCGCCGCCCTGACGGGCGGCGACGGTGAGTTCACGGATCAAGCGGGTGAAAGTCTTGGCCCGCCTGGCATCCTGGGCGCCCTTGCGATGCTTTATGTTCGCCCACTTGGAATGTCCCGACATGCCCCCCCCTATTCTTCAGCGGTCTGAGTTTTCTTGTACTCGCCCACCAGTCGTTTCTGCACTTCACCGGGCACCTCGGCGTAGTGTGAGAACTCCATCGTAAAGATGCCCGTGCCCTGGGTGAAGGAGCGCAGGGAAGTGGCATACTGGTAGAGTTCATCCTCGGGTATGTTGGCCGTGATGATCTGGTAGGGACCGTCCGAGTCGGTTCCCTGCAGGGCGCCGCGCCGCGTGGAGACGTCGCCCATCACGTCACCCATGTAGATCTGGGGAACGACGATCTTGACCTGCATGATCGGCTCGAGGATGACAGGGCGCAACTTGTCCGCCTCTTCCTCGCTGGCGGCCTTGAGAGCCTTGCGTGCGGCCATCTTGAACGCAGCTTCGCTCGAATCCACGTTGTGGAATGAACCGAAATAGAGAGCACAGCGCACGTCAACCATTTCGTAACCGGCGATCAACCCCTCCAGGAGGGTCTCCCGGCAACCCTTCTCCACGGCCGGGATGAATTTGCCTGGCACAACCCCGCCGACGATCTCGTCGGCGAATTCAAAGCCTGTCCCCCTCTCCCGGGGCTCCATGCGGATGAAGACATCGCCGAACTGGCCACGGCCACCGCTCTGCTTCTTGTGGCGGCCCTGCTTCTCAGCCGTGCCGCGGATGGTCTCCTTGAAATTGATCCGGGGACGCCTACGCTCCACGGCAACACCAGTCTGCTTCTTGAGCTTGTCGAGGATATAGTTGGTGTGTATCTCTCCCTGGGTGGCCAGCAGCGTCTGGGACAGGTGGGGTTGATGGATCAGCTCGAACGTTGGATCTTCCTCGTGGATCTTGTTGAGCCCGGCGGCCATCTTGTCCTCGTCGCCGCTGGTGGCCGGTCTGATGGCGTCGGCGCTGGTCGGCACCGGATACTTGATCGGCTTGAACGCGAAATCAACGCCCGAGGTCAGGGTGTCGCCCGTCTGGGTGTTCTTCAGTTTCGCGGCCAACACGATGTCCCCTGGCCCGGCCACGTCTATCTTTTCCTTGGCCTTGCCCACCGTGACGCTCAACTGTCCCATGCGTTCGCTGGAGCGGCCGTCGCTGCCGGTCAGGGTATCGCCGGACTTGAGGCTGCCGCTGAACACGCGCAGCCAGGTGACGTCGCCACCCTGCGCTTCGAACTGTCGCTTGAAGGCCAAGGCGACCACGGGGCCCGCGGCCCCCGGTGTGAACGAGGCCTCCTCCTCCAGCCCGGCCCGCACGCCCTTCATCTCGCTGCGGGTACGCGAGAAACTGCTCGGTAACAGGTTGTTGGCCGCGCGCAGCAAGGACCGCACACCGACCTCCTTCTCGGCATCGGAAAAGAAGACGGGAAAGACGGTGCCATCAAGGATGCCCTTCTTCAGGCCCAGGATGACTTCCTCTTCGCTGAGCGTCAAATTTTCGAGGAATTTCTCGGTCAAATCGTCGTCCACGCTGGCTGCCGCGTCCATGAGCATCTCACGCGCTTCCTCGACCGCGTCGTTCATGTCGGCGGGTATGTCGATTTCTACGGACTCCGCACCCGTCGACGTGTAGGCCTTCATGGTGATCAGGTCGATAACGCCCTCGAAGCTGTCCCCGTTGCCGATGGGCAGTTGCAGAGGAGCAGCGCCTGCGACGCGGTCCTTCAGGCCGTTCATAACGGCGCGCCAGTCCGCGTGTTCCTTGTGCATCCGATTGACCACTATGAAGGTGGGCAGTTCGGTGGAGCGAACCAGGTTCCACAGGTTTTCCGAGGCCACCTCGAAACCGCCGTCGGCCTTGACGACGAACATGAGGCCCTCGACCACCCGCAAAGCCGCATGCACGTCACCCCGGAAATCATCCACGCCCGGGGTATCGATGATATTGATCTTGTTGCCGTCGAACTCCATCCAGGCCATACTGGCGGTGGTGGTTTGTTTTCGCTCGATTTCCTCTTCGAAATAGTCGAACTGGGAACTTCCGTCGTCCACGTTGCCCTTACGGCCGACTTTTTTGGTAACATGAAGCATGGAGTCGGCCAGGCTGGTTTTACCTACGCCGTGAGGGCCGATCAGGGCCACATTGCGGATTTTTTCCATGGGAAAGGTCTTCAACGGACATCCTCCGGAGTCGAGGGGGAAATTGTTCAGGAACCGCAGCCAAAACCAGATTCCAGACACCCTGATACATGCACTGTAAACCAGGTTCCGCATCCAGGGACCGGATTTTTTGACGGACGGCAATGGTAATAGTCTGACAAGTCGCTGTCAACAGGGCCCGCCCGGAATCCGAACAGGGGAAAGTTCTGGACACGATCAGGCTGGCGCACTACCGTTATTCGGGTTACGCAGCCGGAATTTCCGGCCGCCCCAATCAGAATCTGCCCCACGAAAAAGCCAGCTGTCAGGCGTTCTATGCGCATTTCTCCGTTGCCAGAGCCTGGTTGAGGTTACTTGATGAAGTTC
>CBDUYZ010000235.1:0-4543 GCA_965371575.1 uncultured bacterium | reverse complement strand
GCCAACCGTTCCTCGATGCGCTCGTAGCCCCGGTCGATGTGGTAGACCCGGTTCACGGTAGTGGTGCCGTGGGCTGCGCAGCCGGCGATCACCAGGGCGGCCGAGGCCCGCAGATCCGTCGCCATCACCGGGGCGCCCGTCAGCTCCTTTACGCCGAACACGGTGGCGCGGGCGCCGTCCAGGCGGATATCCGCCCCCATGCGCTTCAGCTCGGCCAGGTGGGTGAAGCGGTCGGTGTAGATGGTCTCGGTGATGAAACTCGTACCGTCGGCCAGGCAACAGGCCGCCATGATCTGCGCCTGCATGTCCGTGGGGAAGCCCGGATATGGTCTGGTCACCACCTCGACGGGTTGCGGACGGACGGACGATTCGATGGTCAGGGCCGTGTCGTTCTCGGAAATCTCACAACCCATGTCCCTGAGCACCGCCGTGACCGGCCGCAGGTGTTCCGGATCGACGCCCAGCAACTTCACCCGGCCCCCGGTCAATGCCACGCCGGCCATGAAAGTGCCGGCCTCGATTCGGTCGGCCATCACCCGGTGTTCCAGGGGGTGGATTTCCGCCACGCCGGTCACCCGCATGGAAGCGGCGCCCACGCCCTCGATCCTCGCGCCGGCGGCAACCAGCGCTTCGGCCAGCTGCGTGACCTCCGGTTCCACCGCACAGTTCTCCAGCACCGATTCGCCCTCGGCGAGTACGGCGGCCATCAGCACGTTGCAGGTTCCCCCCACCGACGAGGGCTCGAAGCGGAAGCGCCCCCCGGTCAAACGCCCCGCCGAGCGGCCCAGGATGTATCCCTCATCGAGCTCGATGGTCGCCCCCAGCGCGGCCATGCCCTCCAGGTGCAGATTCACCGGCCGCGGCCCCCAGGCGCAGCCGCCGGGCAACGAAACACGGGCCTCGCCCATGGAGGCCAGCAGCGGCCCCAGCACGTAGATGCTCGCCCGCATCTTCCGGACCAGGTCGTAGGGCGCCTCGGATCCCGTCAGGCCGGACGTGTCGATGGCCAGGCGGTGGCCGGAGAATTCGCACCGCGCCCCCAGGCCCTCCAGGATGGTCGCGAAGAAACGCACATCCTGCAGGTCGGGCACGTTGTCGATCACCGACTCGCCGCGGGCCAGCAGCGCGGCGGCCATCAGGGGCAGGACGGCGTTCTTGGCGCCGCCGACCACGAGTTCCCCTTCCAGGGGAGTGGGACCTTCTATCACGAATCTATCCACCGTGTTCCTCCAGTGCTGCGGACCTGGCGGTAACCACCCGGTCCCTGTCGGCATAATCCCTGATCACCCTGATATCTTCCAGTCCGGAGGCGGAAAAGATGTCCTCCACGTCCTGGCCCTGATCGTCACCGATCTCCACCGCGACGTGACCTCCAGGACGCAGCCAGACGCCCAGTCCCGAGGCCAGGGCGCGGTAGAACACCAGGCCGTCTTCCCCGCCGTCCAGGGCTTCCACCGGGTCGTGCTCGGAAACCTCGGCGGCCAGCCCGGGGATGTCCGCTTCTCGCACATAGGGTGGATTGCTTACCACCAGATCGACTTGCCCCTTCAGGTGGGCCGGCAGCGGGTCGAACCGGTTGCCCGGCAAAACATGCACCCGGGGATCGGCGCCCAGGATGTGGGCGTTGTGTTTGGTCAGCTGGACGGCGGCTGGATTGACATCGGTGGCGTAGACCGTCAGGCGGGGCACGTCCAGGGCCAGGGAAACGCCGATGATGCCCGTGCCGCAGCCGATTTCCACCGCCACAGGGGCCAGCAGCCGCCGGTCCGGCGGAGCCAGCAGGGCGACCGCCTCTTCGACCAGTCGCTCGGTCTCCGGCCGCGGGATGAACACGCCCGGCTCGACCTTGAACACCCTCGAGTAGAACTCGGTCTCGCCGAGGATCTGCTGCAGGGGCTCACCCTGCGCCCGCCGGCGCACCAGGTCGCGGTAGTGATCGAGCTCGGCGCCCAGGACGGGGCGGTCATGCTGGAAGAAGAGTTCGATGCGCGACAACCCCAGCACATCCGCCAGCAGGCGCTCGGCGTTCAGCTTGGCTGATTCCACACCCTTGCCGTCCAGGTACTCGCTCGTCACCCGGATCAGTTCCCGAATGGTCTTGTGGGGGCTTGCACTGTTCATGTACATTCCACGAATGGGGCCGTCAATCGCTGCGGGTGGCGGCCAGGGCCTCTTCCCGCCGGTAGGCCAGGATGGCGTTCACCACATCGTCGAGATTGCCGGCCATGATGGCATCCAGACTGTGCAGGGTCAACCCGATGCGGTGGTCGGTGACCCGGCTCTGGGGGTAGTTGTAGGTACGTATCTTGGCGCTGCGGTCCCCGGTGCCTACCTGGCTTTTCCGTTGGGCGGCGATCTCCGCCTCCTGTTCCGTGATCGCTTTTTCCAGCAGCCGCGAACGCAGCACATTCATGGCCTTGGCCTTGTTCTTGTGCTGGGATTTCTCGTCCTGGCACTGCACCACCACCCCGGTCGGAACGTGGGTAATGCGCACGGCACTGTCGGTGGTGTTGACCGACTGGCCGCCGGGACCCTGGGCGCGGTAAACGTCGATGCGCAGATCCTCCGCCTTGATGTCGATGTCGACTTCCGCGGCTTCCGGCAACACCGCCACGGTCACGGCCGAGGTGTGGATGCGTCCCTGGCTCTCGGTGGCCGGCACTCGCTGCACGCGGTGCACGCCGCTTTCCCAGCGCAGCATGCCGAAGGCGCCCTCGCCGCGCACCGCGTAGATCACTTCCTTGAAGCCGCCGGACGTCCCTTCGGTGGCGTCGATCATCTCGGTCTTCCAGCCCTGTTTCTCGGCGTAACGCAGGTACATGCGGGAGATTTCTTCGGCGAACAGGGCGGCCTCGTCCCCGCCGGTGCCGGCGCGCACTTCGAGTATGGCGTCGCGGTCGTCGTTGGGATCGTGGGGCAGCAGGGCGGTTTCCAGGTCCATGGCCGCTTGATCGAGAGCGGGTTCCAGACTGGCAAGCTCGTCATTGATCATCTCCACCACGTCGGGATCGCTTTCGGCCTTCAGTAGCTCGCGGTTGTCGGTTACCTGCTCCAGGAGTCCCAGCCATTTCTCTCCGACTTCCAACTGTTTGCGCACCCGGGAATGCTCCCTGGTCAATTTCAGGTACTCTTTCTGATCATTGAGCGCAGCGGGGTCGGACAGCCTCTCTCCCAGCTTGGCGTACTTGTCGCGCAGGGTGATGACGTTGGCCTTCAAGCCGTCTCTCCTCCTTCTTCCGCCGGGACGCCGTCGGGCATATCGAAATACGTCCGTTCCTTGAAGTCATCGGCTTCCGGGGTCAGCACGGCCCGCAGGGCCGCCATGCCCACCGTCAACTGGTCGTCGTCCGGTTCGCTGGTGGTGATCTTCTGCATCATCAGGCCGGGAAAGATGAACGGCTTGATCAGCCACGATTTGGCATGTTTCCCCGAGAGCTTGATGGCCTCGTAGGCCAACCCGCCGATCAAGGGCACGAAGGCCAGCCGTTCCAGCCTGTCGGCGATGGTTTCTGGTCGTCCCAGGAAGGAGAACACCACGATCGAGATCAGCATGACGAAGAACAGGAAACTGGTGCCGCACCGTGGATGAAGGGTCGCGAAGGGTCGGGCGCCTGCGGCGTCGAGGGAGCGGCCGTTTTCGAAGGCGTGGATGCTCTTGTGCTCGGCGCCGTGGTATTCGAAGACCCGCGCCATGTCCGGCAGTTTGCTGATGGCCCACAGGTAGAGAACGAACATGAGTATGCGGAAGAACCCGTCCACCATGTTCCACACGACGCTGCCCTCACCCTTGGCGACCACCAGGTCGGTCAGGATGATGGGCAGGTAGAAGAACAGACCCATGCTCAGCACGAAGGAAAAGGCCACCGTACCCCACATCAGAACCGTGTCCCAGAACGAACTCTTCTTCTGGTCGAGGCGGTCCTCGCTGGTCGCCTGGTCGGCCGAGAACATCAGGGCGTCGATGCCGAGGGCCATGCTCTCGATCAGGTGGATACCCCCGCGCAACACCGGAATGTTCAGAAAAGGCAGCTTCCGCATGATGCTCTTGAAGGACTTCTTGCGGATCACGATGCGTTTGTCGGGCGTGCGCACGGCCATGGCCATGAAGGCCGGACTGCGCATCATCACGCCCTCGATGAGAGCCTGGCCGCCGACCGCCAGGTCCATCTGCCGGGCTTCGGCAGCGTCGACCGGGTCAGGGTTGTGGGCCGGATCCTGTTCCCCGTCGGAAATCCTGGGTTCTGCTGCAGATTCGTTCATGTCATCTCTTTCGAACGTATTTCCTCGAACCGGGTATTCCGAGCCCGTGATGGTCGGCTACAGGATAACAAAAAAAGGGCGCCGGAACATCAGCCCGGCGCCCTATATGGCTTCTATACCCGACAGGCCGGGTCCCGTTGTACCTGGACAGCTCCTACTTCTTGCCGTAAGCGGCTTCCCCGTAACGCTTGCGGAAGCGTTCGACGCGGCCGGCGGTGTCGACGATCTTCTGCTGTCCCGTGAAGAAGGGATGGCAGTTGGAGCAGATTTCGACGTTGAGTTT
>CBDUYZ010000234.1:0-4558 GCA_965371575.1 uncultured bacterium | reverse complement strand
TCTTCATCATGCTGGTCAAGAGTTTCCCGATTCTCAGCGGTACCTCGCCCATGCCGGCGCATAGAAAGTAGAGAGAGAACATGAGCAAGAGAATCGTCGTAGATCCCATCACGCGCATCGAGGGCCATCTTCGCATCGACGTCGAGGTCGACGGCGGCAAGGTGACCAAGGCCTGGTCGTCGGGCCAGATGTGGCGGGGTATTGAAAATATCCTCATCGGTCGCGATCCGCGTGAAGCCTGGCTGTTCACCCAGCGGTTCTGCGGGGTGTGCACCACCGTGCACGCGATCGCCTCGGTCCGGGCGGTGGAAAACGCCGTCCAGGTGGAAATTCCCCTCAACGCCCAGTTGATCCGCAACCTGATCCTGGCGGCCCACGCCATGCACGATCACATCGTGCACTTCTTCCACCTGTCGGCCCTGGACTGGGTCGATGTGGTGTCGGCGCTCGACGCCGACCCCAAGGCCACCGCCAAGCTGGCCCAGTCGCTCAGCCCCTGGCCGCGCAACAGCATCCAGGAATTGACGGCGGTCAAGGACAGGCTGGCCGGTTTCGTGGCGCGGGGGCAGCTCGGGCCCTTCGCCAACGGCTACTGGGGTCACGCGGCCATGAAGTTGCCGCCGGAGGTGAACCTGCTGGGAGTCCATCATTACCTGCAGGCCCTGGACTATCAGCGCAAGGCCAACCAGGTCGTGGCGATTCTCGGCGGCAAGACGCCGAACATCCAGAACCTGGCTGTCGGCGGAGTGGCCAACGCCATCAATCTGGACAACCAGTCGACCATCAACATGACGACCCTGTTCAACATCAAGAACCTGCTGGACGAGATGACGGACTTCGTCAAGAACGTCTACCTGACCGATGTCTGCGCCATCGGGGCGATGTACCCCGAATGGCTGGGCTACGGAGCGGGAGTCCTCAACTACCTGGCGGTGCCGGACCTGCCCACCGACGCGGCGGGCACGAAGTTCGACCTGCCCGGCGGAACGATCATGGACGGCGACCTGGGCACGTACAAGGCGATCACCAGCTTCGAGGACAAGTACTTCGCCGACAACATTGTCGAGGGTATTTCCCATTCGTGGTACGAGGGCGACAAGGAACTCCATCCCTATGAAGGAGAGACGATCCCGAAGTACACCGACTTCCAGGAAGACGGCAAGTACTCCTGGATCAAGTCGCCCCGGTTCCAGGACCGGGTGATGCAGGTCGGACCGCTGGCCCAGGTGCTGGTGGGCGCCGTGAGCGGCCACGAACCCACCGCGCGCTGGCTCAAGTTCGCCACCGATCTGGCGGGCAGCGTGGCGGGCATGCCGATCAAGACCGAAATGCTGCACTCGACCCTTGGCCGCCACCTGGCCCGGGCCGTGCGCACCGCGGTGATCTGCGAGAAGGCCCAGGAGCACTGGAAGCTGCTGGTGGACAACATCGCCTCGGGCGACACGGACACCTTCAACGAGCCGACCTTCAGCGGGCTGCAGATGGGGTACGGTTTCCACGAGGCGCCGCGCGGCACGCTGTCGCACTTCGTGGTGATCGAAAACGGCAAGATCAAGAACTACCAGGCGGTGGTGCCTTCGACCTGGAACGCCGGGCCGCGGGATGCCAAGAACCGGCCGGGACCCTACGAGGCCTCCCTGGTGGGCAATCCGATCGCAGATCCGGAACGGCCGCTTGAGATTCTACGCACGATTCATTCCTTCGACCCCTGCATCGCCTGCGCGGTTCACACGCTGGATGTTGAAGGTAACGAGATCGGATCCGTCAGGACGCTCTGAGCGGCGCGGGGGCCGGGTAGCACATGCACATGCACATGCGGCGCGATGTCCTCGGCCTGTGGCCTGAGGATTACGCGCCGCATGTGCATATGCATGTGCTACCCTCAACCAAACCCCGCCCACACCATCATTAAGGAGCCGAATTGCCATCCGACAACACAGCAGCGTCCATAGGGGTGTTCGGGCTCGGTAACGTGCTCATGGGGGACGACGCGCTCGGACCGACAGTGATTGCCCATTTACTGGCGGGATTCGATTTTCCATCGGAAGTGCACGTGGAAGACCTGGGTACGCCGGGGCTGGACCTGCATCCTCATTTGGCGGATCTGGACGCCTTGATATTGATTGATGTGGTGAAGGCGAAAGGGGAGCCCGGCGAGTTGCGGTTGTACCGCAAGGAGGAGATCCTGCGTCATGCGCCCGGGCCTCGGGTCAGTCCCCATGATCCCGGGGTGAAGGAATCCCTGCTGGCGCTCCAGTTCGCCGGCAAAGACCCTGGCGAAGTGCTGCTGGTGGGGGTCATTCCGGACCGGGTCGACTACGAAATCGGTCTATCGACACGGGTCAGCGGGGCACTGCCCGACGCCGAAGCCGCCGTTCTGGAGGAATTAGCCCGTCTGGGCTGGGAGGTGACGGCGCACGAGCCTCGACCTACGGCGGAAATCTGGTGGGAGAACAAGAGTCGATGACCGGGAGGACCGCATGAACAGGAAGATTCCTTGGCAGCGCCTGGAAATGGCGGGGGTGGCCCTGGTCGTTCTTCATAGCCTGCTGGTGGGAGTCCTGCTGATCTTCTTGACGGGCTGGACCCTGGAATTCGCGGGTTTCGATCACTCGGTCAATTACTTCTTTCCCCGCCAAAGCGGGGTGTTCCATATTGTCGTCGCCATTGGATACGCTCTGGAATACCGCCGTTCCCGCGGAATCACCCTCATTCTCCTGGCGAAATTCACCGCCGTTGTCTTCCTGCTGATGCTGAGTTCATGGCACGAGGCGTGGTCAGTACCCTTCTCTGGTATTGCCGACGGCCTGATGCTGGTGGGGATGGTTCTTCTGCACGGTCAGGCGGGACGGAGCCGGCGGGAAGATCTTTAAATCCGGATCAATCCAGATCAATCCTTAAACCGGTCGCACGTCTCCATCATCTGGTCGATGCCGAACTTGATGGTCATCGTGATGCAGCTGTACAGATAGGGCTGGACCTCGGTGGATTCGGGATCATCCATCAGGACCTTGATGCAGACCCGGTCCAGGGTTTCCAGAGCGCCGATGAGTTCCTCGGCTGCGAACCCCTGCTCGAGTCTTCTTTCAGCGAGTTCACGACAGTAGGACATAAAGTCGATTTTCATCCGCGTCCGCACGGCATTGAACAGGTTGCGCAGGACCAGGCGGTGGTTCCATTGCTGTTCCTTGTGGGGCATCTCCATGTAACTGGGGAACTTCTCCCTCAGGGCGAGGATGTTGGCCTCGATGATCTCTTCCTTATGCTTCACCAGCAGGGAGTGGATCTTAAGGTTGGGGCGGAACTGCACCATCTTCATGGCGTCCCGGTTGCGGCGGGTCCATTCGATCTTGTCGTACTTGAAGTTTTCGATCAGGAAGGGAAGGCGGTACTGGACTTCCAGCCGCTGCCGCGGAGACCAATCCAGGCGCTCCCGGGTCCGGGAGGAGTCGACGACAAGTTCCTTGTCGACGTACTTGGCCATCCAGGGGCGCTCGAAAGGTTTTTCGTCGAGTAATCTGCCCACCAGGCACTGCATCATGATGCCGGGTTTGATCAGAGCCTTGGGCATGTGGTAAGGCGGTGAAGCATGGTCGAAAAAATACTGGGTGGCTTCTACGAAGAGCTGCTCGTGGGAAACAGCGCCGTCGGGACTGGCGATCAGGACCTCTCCATCCTCCAGATCCTCCTGGCGGGCAAGGACGCGGACCAGGAAGCCCACCACGTCGTTGATGTGAAGGTATGGGATCGCGGAATTCCCCCGGCCGCCGAGAATACGCCGGTTCCAGGCCCGTGAGAGCCAGGTGCGCAGGAACATGTACAAGGGAGGATATTCGCACCAGTCCGAAAAAAGGGCCGCGAACCTCACGATGACGGACGGGAAGTCGTCGCTGTATTCAGCGAGCATGGCTTCGCCGAGGGCCTTGGTTTTGGCGTAGACATGATCCCCGTCCGGAGGACTGGATTCGGTCAGGGCCGAGCCGCGGCGAGGGAAAGCGCAGGCTGCCACTGAACTGGAAAAGAAGAAACGGCGCGGCTTGAATTCCCGGCAGTGTTCCAGGACGTTGCGCAGGCCGTCGACGTTGGTGCGGTAGTATTCGGGGTGGTTCTCGCCGGTGAAATCGTAATGAGCCGCCAAGTGGATCACGAAGTCCACCGGACCACCCGCCTTGATCTCGTCAAAAACCTGTTTGAGAGTGACGGCGTCCCCGATGTCCACCTGGTGCCATTGGATGTTCGGGTGGAAAGGCGCCCCGCAGCGGGCTTGCGACCGCCGGCCCATGCCGACGATCTCGAAATCCTCCTTGAGGCTTTCCAGAAGGTGACGGCCGACAAAGCCCGACGCCCCGGTTACGATGATTCGCGGAAGAGACACGACCCTCCTTTAGCAACAGCCTGCTAGCCGATGACCACTTCGGTCTCTGTTACCGTCACGTCGATTTCCCGGAGCGGTTCCCTGGGCGGCCCGTAGATCGGTTGTCCCTCCCTGTCGAACCGGCCCTCGTGGCAGGGACAGAGATAGATTTTCTCCTCCTCGATCCAGCGTACGGTGCAGCCC
>CBDUYZ010000233.1:0-4582 GCA_965371575.1 uncultured bacterium | reverse complement strand
TTCAGTACACAGACCTTTTCCACAACCTACTGGCAAAAGATCCCCGATCTGGACGGCCAGACTCATGCATCACCCTTCCCCGTGCCGATTCCGCTTGAATCATGCGGTCCGGTCTACCATTTTTCGGGAATGCCGGCCGTGTCCACGGACACCCGATGCCCCCAATATTCCGAGAGGAGAAGCCCGTGTCCGACGCCACCAGACTCTACGAGGCCCAGAAGAAAAATTTCGCCAACTGGGAAATCATCAAGGACATCATCGATCAGCAGATCGACCTGATGCTCAACTATCGGCAGAGCGGACACCCCGGGGGGAGCCGCTCCAAGGTCCACTACTTCGTCAGCCTGTTGCTGAGCGGGGCCATGCGGTGGGACATCAGGCATCCCGAAAAGCGCTTCGGCGACCGGTTCGTGTTGGTGGCGGGACATACCGCACCCCTGGTCTACGCCACCCTTGCGGTGTTCAACGAAGCCCTGCGCGTCATGCATGAGAAGACCGGCGACGACAAGTACCTCGTGGGCGGCGGCCGTGAACGCATGATGACCTGGGAGGACCTGCTGGGCTTCCGTAACATCGGCGGCCTGCCCGGCCATGTGGAGATGGCCGGGAAGAACCTCTTCGTAAAATTCAACACCGGACCCAGCGGCCACGGAGCTCCCATCTGTGCCGGCGAGGCCATGGCTCTCAAACACTCCGGTGCCGAAGGCGTGAATGTCTTCGGGATCGAGGGCGAGGGCGGCCACACCGCCGGTTGCTGGCACGAGACCAAGAACTCGAGCTACGGTCTGGGCCTGGACAACCTGCACGTGATCATCGACTGGAACGATTTCGGGATCGATCCCCACCACACCAGTTCCATCGTGCACGGCACGCCGCGGGACTGGTTCGAGCCCTACGGCTGGGACGTTCAAGAGGCCCCCGACGGCAGCGACTGGGACGACGTCACCAAGGCCATCCTGGCCATGACCCACGGCGACGGCACTCCCTTGCGCCCGAAGATGATGTTCGGCAAGACCATCAAGGGCCGGGGCTACTACAAGTACGACGCCGCGAGCCACGGCGCGCCCCACAAGCTGAACAGCGAACTGTTCTGGAAGTGCCGGGCCGATTTCACGGAGAAATACGGCGTCACCTGGCACGGCACGGATGAAGATGCTCCGGCCGACAAGGAAGCCATGCGCCAGCAGTTCGCCGACAACCTGAACGTGGCCCTCGACGTCCTGCGCGGCAACGACGAGTTGGTATCCTACCTGGCCGACCGCCTGGTCGAAATCGGAGACAGCGTGCCGGAGGAGATTCCCGGTTTCAACCTGCCCGTGGCCAAGAATCCCCTGCACGACGACAGCCTGTTCGATATCGAAAGCTACCCCGCTGAGATGTGGGCCAAGCCCGGTGAGAACCAGCCCAACCGGGCGGGATTCGCCAAGTGGGGCAGCTACATCAACAGCTATTGCCAGAAAAAATTCGGCCGTCCGTTGTTCCTGGTCTGTTCAGCAGATCTGGCGGGCTCGACCAACATCGCGGGCTTCGGCGCCGACTTCGGCGACATGAAGAACACCGGTTGGTACAACCGGGAGAGCAATCCCGCCGGCGTGATCCTGCCCCAGGGCATCACCGAATTCACCAACGCCGGTGTGATGGTGGGTGCTTCTTCGGTGAACATGTCCACCGACCCCGAGAACGACTTCAACGGGTTCTACACCGCCAGCAGCACCTATGGCTCCTTCAGCTACCTGAAATACGGCGCCATGCGGCTGTACAGCCAGATGGCCCAGGACTGTGAATGGAAGCTGGGCAAGACCATCTGGGTGGCCGGCCACAGCGGTCCGGAAACCGCCGAGGACAGCCGGACCCATTTCGGGATCTACAGTCCCGCGGTGACCCAGATGTTCCCGGAAGGCCACGTCATCGACATCCATCCCTGGGAATTCAATGAAGTGCCGGTCATGCTGGCCGCGGCCATGAAAACCGACAAACCCATCATAGCACTGCACCTGACCCGCCCCGGCGTGGAGATTCCCGACCGCGAGGCCCTTGGCCTGGCCTCGTTCAAAGAGGCCGCCAGGGGTGCGTATATCCTGCGGGACTACAAGGACGATCTACCGCAGCAGGGTGTGATCATGGTGCAGGGCACCATGAGTACCTACAACCTGATAGGCGCGCTACCGGCCATCGACGCCGCCGGGGTGAACGTCAAGATCGTGGCCACGCCCAGCCCGCAGCTGTTCAATCTGCAGACCGAGGAGTACCAGAACAGTGTGCTGACCACCGGTGACATGCTCAACAGCACCTTCGTCACCAACCGGGCTCGGCACAGCATGGTCGACTGGAACTTCAATCCCCTGGCCGACCGTTACGCCATGAGCAGCGACTGGGACGACATGTGGCGCCCCGGAGGCTCCCTGGACGAGGTCTGTGAAAGCGCGGGGATCGATGTCGAGTCGCTCACCAACGGCGTGATTGCCTTCGCCGAGGACTGGCAGAAACGGATGAAGGAGCTGGAGTTGATGCTGGGTGCGGCCCGCGGCTGACCTTTGGCGGATTATCCCGGAAAATCGGCCGGCCCTCGCTCCACGGGTCAGGTTTGGGTTTCGAGTCACCCGTTCTACCGGTCGAAGGGAAACTCCTCGCCATGAATCACTTCATGAAGCCGGGAATCCGGCTTGCCCTGCTGTCCGGGGCCTGGCTGCTGATCTGCCTGGCCGCCTGTGCCAACGACGGGGAAATCGGCAGCGTCCAATTCGTCGAAAGCTATCCCGCGGAAACTCCTCTCGACCTGGCGGATCTGGAAGAGGCGGCCACCGTCTGGCCACGTGTCATCGATGGCTCGAACCATCGCTTCCGGGTGGCCAGTTTCTACTACAGCCGCATCGGAGACGGCCAGGGCGCAGGCTACCAGAACGCGGGCGCCCCGCCGGATACCCCCGATTTTCTGGCCCCCATCCTGGACAAACTCGCCGCCGCCGCGGAACGGGGCGTCCAGGTACAGCTGCTGGCCGACGGAAAATTCCAGAAGACCTATCCAGAGATTCCGGACTGGCTGGGCACCGTGCCGGGCGCGGAGTCCCGCATCCTGGACGCGGACGCCCTCTGGGGCGGCGTCTTACACGCCAAGTATTTCCTCAGCGATGACGACCTGATTTTTGTGGGCAGCCAGAACTGGGACTGGCGGGCGCTGGACCAGATCCACGAACTGGGCGTCCTGGTGCAGCATCCCCGTTTGGCGGCGGACCTCGGCCGGATCTTCGACCTGGACTGGGAGCTGGCCGGGACCCCTTCTCCCGGCGGCGGCCCGACAGTCGAGGTGACGGAACATCACCAGGACAGTCTTTTCGATCTGCCTGGTTACGCGGTCGTCACCGCCCACGACGACACGGTGACCGCCCTGCTGGCGGCCAGTCCCGCGGTCGCCCTGCCGGAGGGAATTCCCTGGGACCTGCCCCTGTTGGTGGAGATGATCGACGCCGCGCGGGACTCGGTCCACCTGCAACTGCTGTCCTATGGGGTAACCGACCGGGAAAATCGGCAGTTCGACGACCTGGACAGCGCCCTGCGCCGCGCCGCCGACCGCGGGGTGGAGGTCCGGATCATTCTTTCCAACTGGTCCAAGACCCGCTTCAACCTGCCGTGGATCAAGAGTCTGGCCGCACTGCCCCACGTAGAGATCCGTTTCACCAACATTCCCGAATATTCCGGCGGTTTCATCCCCTACGCCCGGGTCGAGCACGCCAAATTCCTGACTGTTGACAGCAACACCCTCTGGATTGGAACTTCCAACTGGTCACGCGGGTACTTCCACGATTCACGCAACATCAGCCTGTTTTTCCGCGGCCCCGGCGCGACCCGCGACCCGGACCGCTTTTTCAACCTGAGCTGGAACGGTCCCTACGCCGAAACCGTAGATCCAGCCGCCGAATACGCGCCGCCCAAACGCCAGTGATCCGAAAGGAAAACAGATGCAAGACCAGAAATTGCCCGCTCGCCTCGAAACAGCCCGGACCGTCCTGGTCGTGGTGGATATCCAGGAGAAATTCCGCGACTTGATCCACGGCATGGACCAGGTCGTGGCCGGCACCTCGCGGCTGATCCGATTCTGCCAATTTCTGGACATTCCAATCCTGGTGACGGAGCACTATCCGCGCGGTCTCGGGGTCACAATTTCAGAAATCCGCCGCCTCTTCAAACCCTTCGCCTGTATTGAGAAGATTCATTTCAGCTGTTACGGAAACGCCGATTTCAAAGAGGCGTTGAAAAGACTGGGCGGCGACCAGATCATTCTCTGCGGCATCGAGACCCACGTGTGCATCTACCAGACCGCCTTCGACCTTCTGCGCCAGGGCAAGCAGGTGGCCGTGGCGGTGGACGCGGTCAGTTCCTGTTCGGCCACCGACCGGGAGATCGGGCTCAAGCGCATGTCCGAGATCGGTGTTCAGAGCATGGGCGTGCAGATGCTGATGTTCGAGATCCTCAGGCAGGCCGGCACGGAACAGTTCAAGAAAGTGGCTCCAATCCTGAAAGAGCAGCCCTGAGCTTCGGATATAAATGGGACTAGCATGACACGCCTTGATTTTTTGGGACGAAG
>CBDUYZ010000232.1:0-4597 GCA_965371575.1 uncultured bacterium | reverse complement strand
TGCCGGATCACATGGAAGAAGCTCGGCCCCGCCTGAAGACCCACCGAGAAGATGAACAGCACGAAACCCAGCGACTGCACCGTGGGATGCAGGCTGTACCCGTGGTGTCCGAAGACCAGCCCCACGAACAACACGCCGGAAACGGAGCCCAGGTTGAAACCGCGGATGCTAGTCTTGCCCACAAGGTAGCCCAGTCCCAGGACCAGAAACAGCGTGGCGACTGCGTTTCCTTGAAGGAATTCGCTGAGTGCGTTCATCATCTTCCACCTTTCGAATCTCGATGTTGGCTCTTGTCCCACTCCACGTCCGGTAGGGCCCTCAGAAGGGAAAGAGCGGCGGCACCAGGAATACCGACACCGCCAGTGTGATCACCGGTGAAGCGACCAGGGTGAGGAAGGCCGCCGCGTATCCGACGAGAGAAATCTTGCTTCGGAACATGCCTCTCCCCCTGTAGTATCGGGCCAGATACGTCTCTGGGTCCGCTCAAGCCCGGTTACTCGGACTCAGAAAGTGAGCTCGGTCTTGAGATGGATCCGTGCCAGGGCCGCCTTGCCGACCCGACGGATGGCCAGCACGAAGGCGGCCGTTCGCCGGTCGATGTCGAACTCGGTCGCCACTTCCCGCACTGCGTCGTAGGCCCGGCTCATCTTCTTGTCCAGCTCGGCGTTGACCCTCTCCTCGTCCCAGCGGAACTGCTGGATGTTCTGCGCCCACTCGAAATAGCTGACGGTGACCCCACCAGCGTTTGCCAGGATATCCGGGATGATGAGAACGCCCATCTCATTGAGGATCGTGTCCGCCTCGGGGGACGTGGGACCATTGGCGCCTTCGACAATGATACTCGCCTTGACGTCGGCCGCATTTTCCTCGTGAATGGCATTTTCCAGGGCGGCCGGCACCAGTACATCGCAATCCCAGGTGATGATCTCGCTGTTGTCGAAGGCCTCGCCGGTCGCGAATCCCTTGACCCCTCCATGCTCGTCGACCCAGGCGTCGAGCGCCTGCACATCGAGCCCCTCGGCATTCGCCACACCGCCGGTGTGGTCAGCGACGGCAACGATTTTGGCTCCCTTCTCGGCGATCAGCAGGCCGGCGTTGCTGCCGACGTTGCCAAAGCCCTGGATGGCAACCGTCACCTCCTCGAAACTCTTGCCCTTTTCTTCCAGCGCCGCGGCCAACACATCCATGACCCCGCGCCCGGTGGCGGCATCCCGCCCCTCCGAGCCGAAGAGATCGAGCGGCTTGCCGGTCACCACACCGGGTGAGAAGCCGGCGTACTTGGAGTACTCGTGCATGATCCAACCCATGACCTTGGCGTTGGTATTGACGTCGGGGGCCGGGATGTCCACCATCGGTCCGATGATCTCTTTCATCTGCTCCACGAAGCGAGTAGTGACCTGGAACAGGTCCCGCTCGGACATCGAGTGGGGATCGCAGTCGATACCGCCCTTGGCGCCGCCAAAGGGAACATCGACAACGGCTGTCTTCCAGGTCATGAGGTTGGCCAGGGCCGCGGCGTGGTCTTCATCCATAGCCGGGTGGTAGCGGAGTCCTCCCTTCATCGGGCCGCGGGCCATGTTGTGCTGGACCCGATAGCCGTTGTAGTGCTGGAGTTCTCCGTCCTCACCCTCGATGGCGATCTCCACCCTCACACTGCGGCGGGGCGCCAGCAGGATGGTCCGAACCTTGTCGGGCAGGTCGAGGACATCGGCGGCCCGGTGAAAATAGACATGACTATCGGAAAGCATCATATTTTACCTCGTCTTTCGCATCTGTGGTGCATCAAGATCATGCGTAACAGGGTAGGCGGCGGCGCGGGACTGTAGCTATCCCACCTTGGTGGTATGGGGTTGTGAGTAGTGAACCCAAAAAATCAATCGTCACGGGGAGGGAATCGGCGGATGAAGGCCAGGTGAACCTGTCGTTACCATTTAATCCGTCCGCCTTGTCCCCGTTGCGATTACCCTTTCACGATCATAGCATAAATGGATGTTCAAAATTATCCTTATCGCCGTTTCCAGAGCCCTCGCTTCTCGCCAACAGCTGGTCCTTGAGAACCTCGCTCTTCGCCATCAACTCGAAGTTCTGCAGCGCAACGCCAAGCGACCGCGTTTGAAACCGTCTGATCGGGCACTATGGGCGGTTCTCTCTCGAGTTCTACCCGATTGGCGGCAACACTTGTCCATCGTCCAACCTGATACCGTCATCCGCTGGCACCGTGCAGGTTGGCGGCTCTACTGGCGCTGGAAAAGCAATGCGGGAAGAGGCAGGCCCAAAGTATCTGTCGAGGTCCGTACCCTGATTCGCCGGTTGTCGCAGGAGAACCGCCTCTGGGGCGCTCCCCGCATTCACGGTGAGTTGCAGAAGCTGGGGTATGACATCTGTGAGTCTACAATCGCCAAATACATGGTCCGTTGGTCCGGCCCTCCAACTCAAACCTGGCGGACATTCATTGGTAATCACATGATCTGAATTGGCAGCCATCGATTTCTTCACTGTTCATACAGCTGGCTTCAAAACCCTCTACGTATTCTTGATCCTGTCGCTCGACCGAAGAAAAGTGATCCACTTCAACGTCACAACAAATCCGACTGCCGATTGGACGAGCCTGCAGCTGATCCAAGCATTCCCTTTTGATTCATCACCTCGGTATTTGATTCGGGATCGGGACAGCATCTATGACCAGCAGGTCGTTGATACTCTCGAAATGCTCGACACCAATCAGATCATTATTTCCCGCCGGTCGCCTTGGCAAAATGGTTTTTGTGAAAGAATAATTGGGACAATCAGAAGAGATTGCCTGGACCATGTGATTGTTCTAAACGAAAGGCATTTGCGTCGGGTGCTGAAGGAGTACCTGGCCTACTATCACCGATCACGTACCCACCTGGGACTGGAGAAGGATACGCCAGAGACGCGGGCCATCCAGACTCAGGATGTTGGGCCCGTGATCAGCAAACCTGTACTCGGCGGACTACATCATCGCTACTTTCGCGACGCTGCCTAGTTGCATCTTGCCGATTGGGCCGGTGTTGGTGGATCGGACTGTCCGGTTCCGGCACTCGGAGGATGATCGCAAAGGCCGAAGATCGATTTACCGATGAAATCTACCCCACCACCTCGGAAATCCCTCATCCCCAGCAAGAGGTCGGGTCCTCATGAGGACCATAATACGACGGATTGATTTAATGGTAGGCACACCCCCAGAACCGATCTGTACCCCGAAGAAAAAGTGTGATATCATTATGGTCGCGGTTCACCACCCCCGCGTCCGAACACAAAGGAACCCCGACATGTGTGGATGGACCACCCCTCTGCTGACCTTGATCATCGCGGCGGCCACCGTTGTCACACCCTGTCGCGCCACAATCCTGAACGTTCCGGCCGACTATCCCGACATCGCCTCCGCCTTGGCCGTGGCTCTTCCTGACGACGAGGTCGTCATAGCCCCTGGCACCTACCTGGAGCATGATCTGATCCTGCCATCTGGGGTGGTGCTACGCGGTGCCACAGGAAATCCGGCCGACGTTGTCATCGACGGCGAACGGGCTGGGCGATGTATCTACGGCACCGACCTCAACGCCGCCTCACGTATCGAGGCGTTGACCCTATCGAACGGTTTGCCCGCCTTGGGCTCCACGCCTCACAATTCCTGGGGAGGCGGCCTGATGGTGGACGGCGGGGCCCTATCCGTGGCGAACTGCGTTTTCACCGGCAACGAGACCGCGATCGGAGGCGGTGCCTTCGTCACCGGAACGGAGGCGCCGACTTTCATCGATTGCGTCTTCGACGGGAACGAGGCCACCGAGTCCGCCGGATTGCTACTGAACGGAATCTGCAACCCGCTCGTGCAGAACTGCGTGTTCCGCAACGGCGACCGGACCATGGTCGGTGGCGGCATGACCTGGGCGGGGTTGGGACACGCCCTGATCGAGGACTGCACAGTGGAGGACAATGTGGTCTGGGAGACGGGCGGCGGCGTGGAGGTCTTCGGCCACGGCGCCGTGGCCACGCTGCGCAGATGTCTGATTCGCCGCAACTCGGCCGGTCAGGGCGCGGGCGGACTTTCCGTCGGAAACTACGGGCACGTGATCCTGGAAAACTGCCAGATCGTCGATAATGAAGCCGAGGACTACAGCGGCGGCATCAACCTGGGTACCAGCACGATTTTGGAGGCGACCGAGACCACGATCCTGGGCAATGCCGCACCGACCGGGCCGGACGGCGGGATCGGCTCATCCGCCTCGGCGACCCTAACCTGCTGCGTCATCGACGTCGATTCCTGGAACGTGCTCGGTTCACTGACCTTGCAAAACGACGGATGCGGTGTGGCGGCCGAAACTCTCACCTGGGGAGCGATCAAGGCCATATTCCGGTGACTGTTTCCCGTCAGCTGAAGTGAGACAGTTTCAAGCTCTAAGTTTATGAGCGTTTGGGAGTATTGACCTCCTGTTCCTTTTGTAAACCCCGTCCGCCTTGAAATTTCATGACTTAGCATTCAGGCCGATAACAGACTACTATGCTCAAAATCCTCCTGCAATTTATCGGGTAGGGTGAGGCCTCGCGACCTCACCCTCCCACACCACCGGGCATACGG